>JAGRHX010000243.1 GCA_020444775.1 Gammaproteobacteria bacterium | reverse complement strand
CAGGTCGAGCTCCTCGGCGGCGGGCCGCGCGGAGGCGCTCGATGAGACCGGTGCACGGGATCGCGGCCCGCTCCCGCGCAGGTCGGCGCGCGGCCTGCTCGAATCGACAGGTCGAGCTCCTCGGCGACAGGCCGCGGTCGATCGCCCGCCGACCACACGGAGGCGCTCGATGAGCGACGAGCCGTCCAAGGCGCCCGACGAGGCCCCGCGCGCGACCCCCGGCGAGCTCCTGGCCGACGCCGGGCTGTGGCTGCGCGGCGCCTGGGCGATCGCCTACCGCGAGCTCCTGTCGCTGTTCGTCACGCCGCTCGCCTACCTGGTCGGCACCCTGTTCCTGCTGAACCAGGGCTGGAACTTCTCGCTGCTGCTCCGGTTCCTGAACGATCCGCTGGCCGCCCCAGGCCCGGTCATGCAGTTCTACTTCTCGGGCAGCTTCTTCATCCTGTGGCTGCCGGTGATCTTCCTGTGCTCGGCGGTGTCGATGCGGCTCGTCGCCGAGGAGCGCAAGCAGGGCACGTTCGAGGCGCTCCTGACCGCGCCGCTGTCGCCCGCGCAGATCGTGGTCGGCAAGTTCATCGGCGCCTACGCCTTCTACGTGGCGCTGTGGACCCCGACGCTGGTGTTCTACGTGCTGCTGCGCGGCGCCGCGGTCACGCCCGAGGTCGGGCCGATCGCCGCCGGCTACCTCGGCGTGGCGCTCGTCGGCGCGACCTTCCTGGCCATCGGCCTCGTCGCCTCGTGCCTGGTCCGCAGCCAGCTCGCGGCCGCGCTGGCGACCGCCGTCACCTGCTCGATCGCGCTGCTCGCCGGCCTGCTCGTCGATCAGACCGAGTCGCCGGCGATCGCTCAGGCGCTCTCGTGGACCAGCCTGCTGGCGATGATGCAGGAGCTCGCGCAGGGCATCGTCGACTACCACTGGGTGTTCTTCCACGGCGCGGTGGTGGTCACGCTGCTCGCCGCCGCGATCGTCATCGTCAACCCGCGGCGGCGGCTCGAGCACGGCCTGCAGGTCGTGTTGCTCGGGATCGCGGCCTTTCACCTCGGGGTCTTCGCCAGCCGCCACGCCGAGCGCGACGACTGGACCGCCGGCCACGTCTACACGCTCAGCAGCCGCGCGCGCGACGTGCTCGGCAAGCTGCACGGGCCCATCGACGTCACCGCCATCGTCCCGCAGTCGATCGGCGCGGGTCGGCCCAACCCGCTCGTCGGCGAGCTGCGCGAGGTGCTGATGCGCATGGCCGCGGCCGCGCCCGACGGCGCCCTGCGGGTCCGCTTCTTCGATCCCGACCGCGACCGGCAGCAGTCCGAGGCGATGATCGCCGACTTCGGGCTCGGCGGGCGCGAGCTGGCCGACGGCGTCGTGCTGATCCGGGCCGGGCAGGGGGCCAAGCTGCGCAAGGTCCACCTGCTCCCCGCCGATCTCGTGACCTATGCGACAGGTCCCGATGTGCAGATCTCTGGGCCGCGGGTCAAGGAGTTCCGCGGCGAGGAGGCGCTGCTCGCCCGCTTCCTCGCGGTCAGCGATCCGCGGCGGGTGGTCGTCTGCTACACCCAGGGTCACGGCGAGCCGGCGTTCGACAGCCTCGAGCCCTACCGCGGCTACGCCCACCTGCGCGACCTCTTGCGCGAGGCCAACCTCGAGGTGCGGCCGGCCGAGCTCGATCGCGAGGGCGGCCTCGCCGAGTGTGACGTGGTGCTGGTCGCCGGGCCCGAGGGCGCGCTGCCGGCCCCGCACGTCAAGGCGATCGAGCGCTTCGCCGACGCCGGCGGCGACCTGCTGCTGCTCACCGGGGCCCACGGCCGCGGCGACATCGTCGATCACGGGCTCGAGCCGCTGGCCGCCAAGTTCGGGATCCGCTTCGGCGATCGGGTCGTCCTCGATCCGCACGCGATGCCCGGCAACACCCCGCTGCTGGCCTTCACGCTCGAGACCGGCTGGGGCGCGCACCCGGTCGCGCAGAGCCTCGTGGGTCGGCCGGTGTCGCTGCTCGAGGTCCGCGAGCTCGAGCTCGCCGCGCCGGCCGAGTACGTGCTCGAGACCGGCGAGGAGAGCTGGGCCGAGGCCGACGTCGCCGGCAGTCTGCTCGGGACCAA
This sequence comes from Gammaproteobacteria bacterium, assembly GCA_020444775.1. The sequence continues at coordinate 5,422 of JAGRHX010000243.1, read as the reverse complement.
GACGGTGCTCAACGAGCTGCTGGCTTATCTGCAGCTGAGCGCGCTGCCGGCCGGCGAGCTGTCGCCGCGCAGCACGCTGATCATGAGCTATGCGCTGTGCGGCTTCGCCAATCTGGGCAGCTTGGGGATCCTCATCGGCGGTCTCGCCAGTATGGTGCCCGAACGCCGCGAGGACATCGTCGGTCTGGGCTGGCGGAGCCTTATCGGCGGCACGCTGGCAACCTGCTGCACCGGTTCGGTGATCGCTGTGCTCAGCGTCTGAAAGGCGCCTGCAAGGTAACGGCGACGGCAGCTCCGAGCCTGCCTGTCGCCGTGATGTATGTCGTCGAATGGCGACGATGCCGGTTGGTGAGCGCTCGCTGTGCTCTCAGAATACCTGCTTGAACAGGTCCTGCATCTGTTGCCAGGATTGCTTGTCCACCGCCGCGTCGTACTTCAACGGCAGGCCGTACTGCTCGCCGCGAGCAGTGGCCTCGGGGTTGGTGAAGCCGTGCAGCGCCCCGGGATAGGCCTCGAAACGATAGTCGGCCTTCGCCGCGTCCATCTCGGCCTTGAACGCCGCTACATCTGCATCCGGCACCAGCGCGTCAGCGGCGCCGTGACAGACCAGGATGCTCGGCTTGACCTCGCCGGGCGCGGGCTTGTGGAACGAACCCAACGAGCCGTGAAAGCTGACCACGGCGCGCAGATCCATGCCGATGCGGGCCATGTGCAGCACGCAAGCGCCGCCGAAGCAGTAGCCGATCGCCGCAATGCGAGCGCCGTCGGTTACGTTCTGCGCTTTCAGGCACTCGTAGCTGGCCTGCAGACGCGCGGTGCCGTCCTCGGTCATCTTCTCGAGCACGCCGTTCATCAGGGCGCCGGCCTGGTCGGGGCTGTCGGCGGTCTTGCCGTCACCGTACATATCGACGGCCAGCGCCGTGTAGCCGAGCCCGGCCAGCTGATTGGCGCGGCCACGAATGTAATCATCCAGTCCCCACCACTCGTGCACCACGAGCACGCCCGGACGTGGTCCGCTGATGCTCTGGTCGTAGGCCAGGTAGCCCTTGCAGGTGGTGCCGTTGGCGTTGTAGCTCACCACCTCGGAATGGATGTTCGACATCGTTCTCTCCTCACGGATTCTGGGTTCGGAGCCTGAAATGTAGCAGCTGTGCGTTGCCTTGAAGAGGCACGCGGATGTGCCGTCGCCAGATCGCTGATAGGTTCGCCAATCGCCGCTGACCGAGGCCTGACAGCGGTTACTGAAGGCCGACCAGCAGTCCGTCGAGCCAGGCCAGCGCCACCCGCCGGGCCTCGTCCAGCGCCTGCTCGGGCTCGCGTCCGCTGCGTTTGAGCAGCCCGAACGAATGGTCACCACCTTCGATCACGTGCAGCGTCGCGGGTCCGGGGATGCCGTCCAGCGCGGGCCGTAATGCGTCCAGGCTGCACAGCGCATCCCGATCGCCCTGGATGAACAGACACGGACAATCGAGCTTCGGGAAGTGCGCAACCCGCACTTTCTCCGGCTTGCCGGAGGCGTGCAGCGGGTAGCCGAGCAACAGCAGACCGGAGACGGCCTCGCCCTCGGCCACGCACAGCGACGCCATGCGACCGCCCATGGATTTGCCACCGATGACCAGGTTGTCGGCCTGGACCTCGGGTCGTTGGCGCAGCCACTGCAGCACGCCGGACCAGGTGGCGACCATCCGCGAGGCGGGATCGGGCGCTTTGCGGCCGGCGTGCATGTAGGCGAAGTCGAACGCCACGCTGAGGTGTCCGGCTCGGGCCATGGCCTCGCCGAAATAGCGCATGAAGGGTGAATCGATGCCCGTGCCGGCGCCGTGCGCGAGCACCACCGTCATGCCGCTCGCGGCGTCGACCGCGCTACGCATGACAAGGCGGATGTCTCGACCGTCCACGGTCACGATATGCGACTCTTCGCTGATATCCTCCGACGCCAGACGGTTGGGTGCTGACCTCATGTTCCGAGTCCTCCCATATTCCGCGTCCTCCCAAGTCCCGCGTTTTCCCAAGTCCCGCGTTTTCCTGGTGTCCTGTCATTGTTGTAATGAGGACACTCTTATAGTTTGAGGACACCGGTTGTGGCGCCCGGCCCCGGGAGACCGGCAGCACCGCATCGATCCTGGCGCAGGGTGTCCGGCTGCGCGGTTCAGGATGGAGCCCGGCACGCTGGCCCGTCATCAGGCGCAGTCGTCGTGCTGGCTCGCCCATACCTTATGTGTCCGGGCGTGGACGATCCAGGGATTTCGCCGACGCCAGCGTGGATCCATCACCCCGGTCCCCGCTGGGCGATGAGACTGCCCTGGGGCCCGGCCACGCCCGAGGTTCTCAGGTCCACATGAATTACATTCGTAAAGCAGATCTTTGATGTCCGTTTCCAGAATCGAGAATCCCGGTCTAGACACCCGACCCGACCGCGCCGACCGCGAGGCGCCCGGCTTCAATCGGCTGGTCCTGCACTGCCCGGAAATCACACTCAAGGGCAAGAACCGGGTCGAGTTCCAGAACCGGCTGTGCAGCAACACGGTGCGTACGCTGGCCGCGCTGGGGCTGGGCTGGCCGGTGCGGCCCTCACATGGCCGCATCTATGTGCACGTGCCGGCGGCCGAGCGCGCGCGTCTGGACGAGGCGACAGGCTGCCTGCGGTGTCTGACCGGGGTGGTCTCGATCAGCCCGGCGATCCGAATCCCACTGCCGGCGAAGCGCGCCCCGTCGGAGCCACCCGCATTACCCGAGCAGTCGCTGATCGTCGAGCAGCTGATCGCGCTGGCTCGCTACTATCACCGGCCACGCGACAGCTTCGCGGTGCGGGTCCATCGCAACGACAAGCGGCTGGGCTTCTCCGCGAGCACGCTGGAGGCCGAGCTGGGGGCTCGGATCGTCGAGCACAGCGACTTTGCCGAGGTGAATCTGTCGCGTCCCGATCGTCGCTTCTCCGTTGACGTCTATCCGGATGGCGTGTATCTGCACGCTCATCGCTGGCCAGGGCTGGGTGGCTTGCCAGCCGGTGCCAGCGGACAGGTGCTCGCACTGTTGTCTGGTGGTATCGACTCGCCAGTAGCGGCGGCGCTGATGGCCAAGCGCGGCTGTAGCATGGATTTCTTCCACATGACCCCGGGCCACGCATTTTTCGACGAGGCCGAGCTGTCGGTTGTGGCGCGGCTCGCGGCCAGGCTGAGCCGCTTCACCCTGCGCTCGCGTCTGTACCTGATGCCGTACTCGTATCTGGATCTCGAGCTGCTCGGCAAGCAGACCCGCTACGAGCTGATGATCTTCCGACGCTTCATGAGCAGCTGTGCCGCGCGGCTGGCCGCGCGCACAAAGGCCCAGGCCCTGGTCACCGGCGACAGCCTGGGGCAGGTCGCCTCACAGACCCTGCCGAATCTCGTCACCCAGGAGGCGGTCAGCGAGATGCTGGTGCTACGCCCCCTGATCGGTATGAACAAGCAGGAGATCATCGACATTGCGCGTCAGATCGGCACCTACGAGATCTCCATCGAGCCGTACAAGGACTGCTGCGCGCTGATCGGCCAGCAGCCGAAGACCCGCTCCGACCCGACCCGGCTGGCCCGCTACGAGGCCTACCTGTTCCCGGACTACGAGGCGACGCTGGAACGTACCCTGGCCGACAGCATGTGCCTGGAGTACGAGCTCGGCGAGCTGGTATCGAGGCAGGACCGGTGTTTCGCTTGATGCGGCCCGGAAGCCCGGCGTCGTCTGGCACCGGTCCATCCATGCGACGCGGCTACCGAGTCCGGTTCAACGCATGCGGTCGCGGCTGCAGATAGCGCTGTCCATGCAGATAGGACTCCTGCTGCTTGCGCAGGTGATGACGCAGCAGGGTGAGCGCGACCACGATCGGCGCCTCACCCAGACGATAGGCGTCTATGGCCTGACTCAGCTCGGCGCGGTCCTCGGCCGAGATGCGTTTGCTCAAGAAGCCGGCCATGTGCTGCAGCACGTTGACGTGATTGCCCGGTCGGGCCGGCGTGCGCATGCAGTCGAGGGCGAGACGGATGTAGCGCTCGCCGAGCGCGTGCACGTCCTGTGTGCCGCAGCTCGCCACCAGCCGACCCAATGCCCGGCAGGTGCTCTGGTCGTAGGCCATCAGCAGGAACTTGTGCTCGGTATGCAGTCGCACCAGCGCGGCGGCGCTGAGGCCGTCGCGTAGCAGGGATTGCCACTGATGGAACAGATAGACCCGGTCGAGGAAGCTGTCGCGCAGACCGGCGTCGTTGAGACGGCCTTCCTCCTCGAGCGGCAGCAGCGGCCGTTCGGACATCAAGGTGCGGGCGTAGACGCCTGGGCCCGAGGCGAGCGGCATGCCGTTGGCGTGATAGATGCGAACCCGCTCCATGCCACAGCTCGGTGACCTGGCTTTCAGCACGTAGCCGCTGAGGTCCGGATGTTGCCGGCACACCGAGCGTGCCTGATCGGTGAGGCGTTCGGTGACATCGAGACCGGGGTCCTTGACGCCGACCGCGCGCGGCGATTCGGGATCGCCGCTGAGTCGGATCGGCGGGCGTGGTATGCCGAGGCCGATGGCCACCTCGGGGCACAAGGGTACCAGCTCGAAGTATCGACTCAGTACATCAGCGACGAAGTCGTCGCGCTTGTGGCTGGCATCGTAGCGGACCCGCTCGCCGAGCAGGCAGGCGCTGACGCCCAGACGGATCCTCGGTTGACTCGTGCTCATCACCAATGGTCGGATGCGCTGCCCGATCGCGCATTCACCGCGGAAACGGGCAGCGGTCCGGACGCTCGGTCAATGGATGTCGGATTGCTTGCCCCAGGCTTCCTTCAGCTTGTTGATGTCGAAGCCCTCGCTCTGCGCGGCCTTGATCACCACCGCCTCGCGGCGCGCAATCAGGTCCACCGCCTCCGGGATACGAGCCACCGCCTCCGGCGGTATCACCACCGCGCCGTGCTGGTCGGCATGGATGATGTCACCGTGCTTGACGTGCATGCCGAAGATGTTCACATCGCCGCCCATGCCGGTGATATGCACGTGCGCATGACTGGGGCCGACCTTGCCGGCGAGCAGCTGGAAACCCTTGGCCGAGTCGGGCAGGTCGCGCATCGAGCCGTTGGTGACCGCGCCACGCACTCCCAGACCCTTGTGCACGTTGGTGTTGACCTCGCCCCAGAAGGCGCCGTAGCCGGGCACCGGGTCCAGATCCTGGATCACGACCACGGTCGGACCCGGGCCCTGCGCCACGTACTCGTAGTAGCCGATACGGTTGGCCTTGACCTGCTCCGGGTCGCCAGCCGGCGCGGTGGCCGCGCGGAGGGTCGCGGTGCGCGCATAGCCGACCACGGGCGCCATGTCCGGTGCCAGGGCGAACAGGTGCTCGGTGGTATAGCCGAACAGTCGGCGCTCGGGCACCACCAGCTCCAGCGCGTTGCAGATGGTCGGCGTGTC
>JAGRHX010000019.1 GCA_020444775.1 Gammaproteobacteria bacterium | reverse complement strand
CCTTGCAGATCCGCACCATGGCGCGTGCATAGGGGCCGTAGGAGGTGTCTTGCAGGGAGATCTGATTGACGATGGCTGCACCGTCCACCAGCCAGCCGATCGCACCGATGTCGGCCCAGGTGAGCGCCGGATAGTTGAAGATGGAGGCGTACTTGGCCTCACCCGCGTGCATCGCGTCGACCATCGATTCGCGGCTCGCGCCAAGGGTCTCGGCCGCGCTGTACAGATACAGACCGTGGCCACCCTCGTCCTGCACCTTGGCCAGCAGCACGGCCTTGCGACGCAGGGTCGGCGCGCGGCCGATCCAACCGCCTTCCGGCTGCATGCCGATGACCTCGGAATGGGCGTGTTGCGAGATCTGTCGGATGAGATTCTTGCGATAGGCCTGTGGCATCCAGTCCTTGGGCTCTATGCGTTGTTCGGCATCGATACGGGCCTGGAAATGGCTCTGTACCGCGTCCTCCGCTACGGCCGGCCTGGGCGAGGGGGGGGCGCTGTCATTGCTCATGTGCGATCGACCGCCGGTGTGCCCGGGGCTGGTTCCGACCCCAGGATTGGCCGGCCCAGGCTGAAGGATTTGCCACGAAAGCAGGCGATGATGCGATCGTCCTCGTCGGTCACCGTCACATCATAGACCCCGGTGTTGCGCCCGCGGCTGCGCTCGATGGCCTCGGCCTGCAGGAGGTTGCCGCGCCGGGCCGAGCGGACGAACTCGATGGAGGCACCCTGGGCGACCGTGACCACGTCATAGGTGTTGCAGGCAAAGGCGAAGGCGGAATCGGCGAGGGTGAAGATGAAGCCACCGTGCGCCACGTCATGCCCGTTCACCATATCGTCGCGAATGCGCATGTTGAGCCGGGCGCGCCCTGGTCCCACCTCGACCAGCTGCATGCCCAGATCACGTGTCGCGCGGTCCGACCCCAGCATCGTTTGCGCGCAGCGGACCGCCAGCCGCTCGGCCTCGCTGCCGCCGGGTCGAAGTGCGGGAGATGTCAGTGGTGAATGGTCCGACATGGTGATTGGCCGGTGGGGTATTGGTCCGTGGTGTCCAGCCACTGCTCGCCGCGCGTCGGGCGCCTGCTCGCGGAGCTGCGTCGCATCCGGGCTTCAGTAGGCATTCCGATTCAGCAGCCCTTGAAGACGGGTTTGCGTTTCGCCGTGAAGGCCTCGACGCCTTCACGGTAGTCATGGCTGCGGCTCAGCTCACTCATGTAGTCCCTCTCCAGCGCGAGCTGGCTGTGCAGGTCATTGTGCATGGACTGATTCAAGGCCTGCTTGATCCGGGCCAGCGCCAGGGTCGGTTGGCTGGCGAGGTGCCGGGCAAGCCGCTCGGCCTCGGTCATCAGCGCGTCGTCGTCCACGCAGCGCCAGATCAGACCCCATTGCTCGGCCTGCTCCGCGGACAGCTTCTCACCGAGCATCGCCAGCCCCTTGGCACGCGCCATCCCGACCGCGCGTGGCAGGTTCCAGGTGCCCCCGGAGTCCGGCAGCAGGCCGATGTGACAGAAGGCCTGGATGAAGCTGGCCGAGCGCGCCGCGAGCACCAGATCGCAGGCCAGCGCGATGCTCACCCCGGCGCCAGCGGCGACGCCGTTGACCGCGCAGATCACAGGCACCGGCAGCTCCATGAGCGCGCGGATCAATGGATTGTAGTTCTGCTCGATGGTGTCGGCGATGTCGGGCATCGTGCCATCCGCCGCGGGCGCGACCGCCGGATCCTTGAGGTCCTGACCGGCACAGAAGCCACGTCCCCGACCGGTCAGCAACAGACAGCGGATGGCTGGCGTCGAGCGGCCGTCGCCGACCGCCTCGCGCAGCCGCTGTAGGGCCTCGCGCACCTCGGCGTGCATGGTCGCCGTGAAGCTGTTGAGGGCCTCGGGCCGGTTCAGACAGAGGGTGGCGACCGATTGCTCTATCGTGAAGTCGATGGTCTGGAAGCGCATTGTCGGTCTCCGTCACGCGCTGCATGCCGGCAGCGACCCGAGTGTGCGTCCACCGCATCCGCCCGCGGATGGCAGTGGTCCCGTGCTGTTGTCTTCGTACCGGTCCCGGCGCATCCGGTGCCTGACCGGTGGTAGCCCCGGCAAGGACATGGCCGATGATACAAAAAATCCCTGGCCGCCCCGGTTCGCCATGCCAGTGTCTGATCTGGTGCCGTTCAATCGACCCGACGCGTCCGCCGGTTCAGGGACGACGAGCGAGCTTCTCCAGTCGTTCCAGGTGCTCCTCGACCTCCGGTGCTCGCTCGTTGCCGTCGAAGGCGCCCTCCAGACTGCGCTGCAGCAGCGCGAATGCGTCCTCGGCGAGCTCACTGTGCGGCGCTTCCAGAATCGCCTGCTCCAGATAGAGCTCGCGCAGGGGCAACCAGCTCGACGGATTCAGACGATGCTCGAGCAGACCCAACAGGTAGCTGGCCCGGGCGAAGCTGCCGCGCGTGATGGACGGGTCGTCGTGGACGATCTGGGCATGACGAGTCGCGAGCAGGTACTTGATCCGAGATTGCTCCGGCTCCCCATCCGGCGCCGCCGCGGCGCGATCCACGAGATCCTGCGCGGCGGTCAGATGCAGACCGGCCTGGGCGGTGTCACGCTGCAGCAGTCGGGTCGGCGACTGCAGATAGTCCTCGAGGTCGGCGATCCAGGCGCCGAGCAGTCGATGACGAGGTGATTGCGGCTCGAAACGCTGCTGGATGCGTTCGAGCGCGGCCTGCAGGCGCACCGGCTGATCCAGATTCAACAGGGTTACGGCGGCGTGCAGCTTCAGCGCCTCCAGATACAGCTCGCCGTTCAGGCGCTGCCGGCGCTGCTCCTCGTCCAGACCGGGCGCCTCGGAGAGCAGCATGACCTCGAGTCGCTCCACCGCGGGCTGAGCCTCACGGGTCGCGACCATCAGACGCACCTCGCGCAGGATGCGCAGGTCCTGACGCTCGTCCCAGACGCCACGTGCGCCGGGTTCCTCGGCGCCGGCGATGACACGTCTCATCGAGGCATGCACCTGCGGCTGCTTGCGGCTGTGACAGGCGCTGCAGGTCTCGATGGTGCGGCTCAAGGTGCGCTCGAAATTCAGTGTGTCCTGATGACTCATCGTGTATCGCAGCAGCTTGCTGGACTGGGCCAGCGCGCTCGCCATCAACGCGGCATCGTCACTGCCCACGTGCTCTTCGAGCACGGTCGCCTGATCGTCCAGGCGCACGATCGCGGCGCGTAGCGCCTGCTGCCGATCGGCGCTCTGCGGCAACCCATCGGCGGTCAGGTCCAGCACCTCGCGCAGGTCTGTGACGATCCTGATCATCGCCTGACGCAGCTCCGAGCCCCCGCTGCCAGTGCCGCCAGTGCTCGCCTGCTGGGCCGGCAGTGGTGCCGTCAGTTGCAGACACAGCAGACCGGCGCCCAGGCGGGCGGACCAGCGATGCAGGAACGGACGCCGTGTCCCGACACGTGCGCCGGGCACGGCCGTGAGCGTGCTATCGAGGCTGTTCAAAATGATAGAACCTTCTGTTCAGATAGTTCACGACGTCGGTCTGCTCCTCGACCGTCCAGGGCAGGTCGAGCTGGGTCTGCCAGCGGGCCACCCAGCCGCGCAGGTCATCCAGGCTATCCGCCTTGTGGTTCTCGCGCACATGCGCAAGGCTGGTATGACAGGCGGTGCAGTGGTTCTCGTACAGCATGCGACCGCGCGAAGCATCGTCCACGGCGTCGGCCGGTCGCTCGTTGTCGGAGCCAGGCTTGCGCGCGCCCGGCCTCAGGCCACCAGGGGGCCCGCTCATGGTCCCGTTCGAGGTCCCACTGGCGTTCACGCCCTCGCCCGAGCCGACCTGGTGGATGGCGGGGCCGTGCCGCTCCGGCTCGACCCGTATGGCGCCAGGCTCGGACGCCGTGCGGGCAACCGTTGCCCACAGTAGCGTTGCCGCGATGCATGGCGCCAGCCAGACACGGCTGTGGGCAGGTCGCGCTCGTCGTTGCTGATAAGGGGGCTTTGACTTCATGCTCTGGTATCCCGTCCGGCTGGTTCGTTCATCGCAAGATCATCGTCCCGGCCCGCGACTTCCTTCGGCCGATCACCATCGTTCCCGACCCCATCGGTCCGGATCCATGATCCACCAGACGCGCCACGACGGCCAATAGCGTTTCGACGACCTTTGATTAAACGAGTGCACCCGACCCGACTCATTGACACCGGTCAATTCGGTATCTCCACCTATGACTCCCCCAGTCCATGGCGTGTCCGGGCCCGAGCCGCGCTGGGCGGGACTTCGAGGTCACGACCATGACCATCACTCGCCAACCCGAGGATGCCGATGCGCCCGCCACCCTCAAGCGGGCCTTGTCGTTACCGCTGTTGGTGCTGTACGGGCTGGGGGTGACGATCGGCGCGGGGATCTACGTGTTGATCGGCGCCACCGCCGGGCGGGCCGGGGTGCACGCACCGCTCGCCTTCGTGTTGGCGGCGGTGGTGATGAGCTTCAGTGCCTGCACCTTCGCCGAGCTTGCCGGCCGTTTCCCGGTCAGTGCCGGCGAGGCGGCCTACGTGGCGCAAGGCCTGCGCTCACCCCGACTGGCACTGCTGACCGGCTTGCTGGTCATTGCGGCGGCGCTCGTCTCCTCGGCGGCGATCAGCATCGGCTGCGCCGGCTATCTGATGGAGTTCCTCGCCCTGCCGGAGCCGCTGCTGGTCGCCGGTGTGGTGCTGCTGATGGGCTTGATTGCCGCCTGGGGTGTGCTCGAATCGGTGACCGTGGCGGCGCTGCTCACGTTGCTGGAGATCGGCGGTCTGCTGGTCATCATCGTCGCCGGCATCGGTGCCCGGCCGGAGATGTTCGAGCATGCGGCGCAGGTGCTGCCGGCCGCCGATGACCGCGGCGCGCTGTTCGCGGTGATGGGGGCGGGGCTGCTCGCGTTCTTTGCCTTCATCGGCTTCGAGGACCTGGTCAACCTGGCCGAGGAGACGCATGCCCCGGCCCGCAACATGCCTAGGGCCATCTTCCTGACCCTGGCGATCAGCACCGTGATCTACATGCTGGTGACCTACGTCGCGGTATTCTCCGGTCCGCTGGACGAGCTCGGTGCCTCGCGTGCGCCGTTGGGGCTGGTTTTCGAGCGGACCACCGGCTGGCCGGCGGACAGCATCGCCGTGGTTGCGATCCTGGCGACCGTCAACGGCGTCATCGTGCAGATGGTGATGGCGGCCCGTGTCATCTACGGCCTGGCGCGTCAGGGTAACCTGCCGGCATTGTTCGCCCGGGTGGAACCGCGCACCCGCACGCCGCTGGTCGCCACCGTCACGGTGGTCATGCTGGTGCTGGTCTGCGCCCTGCTGCTGCCATTACAGACCCTGGCCGAGATGACCTCGCGGGTCATCCTGCTGGTGTTCTGTCTGGTCAACCTCAGCTTGTTGCGCTTGAAGCTGGCCGCTTGTGACAGGCCGGACGGCGTGTTCAGGGCGCCGATCTGGGTTCCGGGGGCCGGCTTGCTGAGCTGCCTGGCGCTGTTGCTCTCGGACCTGGTGCTGTGAACCGCGCGTCCAGCGCTTCGCGGTGTCGACTCCGCGGCTCAGCGTTCAGGCGTCAACGTTGTGCGGCAGGGCAGCGCTCCAACGGGACCTCGTGGCGTCGCGCGATGCCCCGCAGCACGGACTCGCCGTTATAGGTTGGTGCCATCACCTGTACCCAGTGACGCAGGTCCTCGCCACGTGGCACCAGCACGAAGCGCAAACCGCTTCTTTGCAGCTCGGTCTGGCGTCGCAAGGCGTTGTCCCGGGAGCGGAACACGCCCGCCGAGAACCGTCCGGCGTAGGGCGGCTTGTCCAACCAGCTGAAATCCGTAAGGCCCAGTTCGCGCAGACGGCGCTCCCCCGATGCTCGCTGGCCAGCGGGCTGAGGTGTGGAGAACACGCCCCAGCTGGTGGCTGCCCCGGTCCAGGTGCTGTCGGCCTGAAGGCCACGATCGTCGAGCTCCAGCTCGATACCGATGGCCGTGAAGTGGTCTGGTAGCGGGCCGAATCGGAAACAGCTGAGCTCCGGCTCGCGCCCCAGGTCGAAGCGGTTGGCGGACGATCCGGGTCGCAGGATCAGCCGCGTGTCGCCCGGCTCGCCAAAGCGGGCCGGTGGCTGTTGCGCGGTCTGACCGCTGGTCTGGTCTGGCGCAGTCGCGTCATCTTCGATTCGAGCTTGCTCGGTGGGTGACTCGGGTGGCACGACGCCGAGCGCTTGCTCGGTGACCGCGTCATCCGACGCTGGCCGCTCGTTCGCCGTGGCATCGGTCTGCGCCAGCGTTGCCGGGCCGGCCGTGAGCAGTGACAGGACCAGGACCGGCTGCAGGAACCGGTTCAGGAAGTGGATCAGAAAAGGGCTGGTAGATGGCGCCGACCCGCAGGGTCCACGCGCGCGGCCGCTGTCGGACGGTCCGCGCTTCGAGAGGCGGCTCGCCGCCATCATCCAGACACACGCGATCGGCCAGACACGGTCGATCAGGACTGCTTGCCGAGCCCTGCGCGGGCCAGGGCCTCGGCCAGCGCGCCGCCTGCCGCGGGCGCGCCGCCACGCTCCTGGCCGGCCGCGGGGCCGTTGCCATG
>JAGRHX010000242.1 GCA_020444775.1 Gammaproteobacteria bacterium | reverse complement strand
CAAGCGGGCGGCCAGGTCTTGCGGCCCGGCCGACTATGGCGTTGCGTTTTTGGATCGCCGGCGTGGGGCGGCTGTCACCGTCAGTCGTGTATCAGCAGCAGATCCGCGCGGATCCCGTAGTGATCCGACAGATATCCACACATCAACGGCGCGCCGCTGGCATCCAGGCCGAACGGCGTGCCGTCGCTGTTGGCCTGATCGGCGCCGCAGGCCGCGGCGTTGATCGAGACCTTGTTGGCCTTGCCGAAGATGGTCTGCAGGGCGGTGGGGTTGGGTGGCGTCAGACCCGGGATGTGGTCATCGACCATGACGATGTCGTCGAGCAGCAGCTTGTACTCGCTGCCCTGACGTAGCAGGACGTAGTCCAGGCGTTTGGGGATGCTGTTGCCAAACCAGGCCATCGCGTAGGGGTTGCGCCGGGCGTCGCTGGTCAGATTGCCGTTCGCCGGCAGGCTGTCGATGACCTGCCATTGCTCGCGGTACAGATCGATGGGCTCGTCGAGGATGCCGAGCATGTCGTCGTACTCGTCCTGGTTTCGAGTCAGACCAAGCTGGATGGCCAGGGCGTCGAAGGCCGAGCCCAGATACGGCAGGTTGAGCTCTGGCACGTTCAGATCGCCGACGATCAGCACCGGGTGGGTCGGATCGGCATGCACGGAGAGCCAGCCGCGGATCTGATTGAACTGGGCGTTCCGGGTTGTTGCCGCGTTCGGGCCGCCCGCCTGGGTATGCGTATTGATGATCCAGATGTAGTCGTTGCTGGTGTTGCCGAGCTGGATCTTGCTGGCCGAGAAGCCCTTGGACGCATAGGCGTCATGGCCTTCGCTGGCGGTGTAGGTGCGCGTCTGGTGGTCCAGCACCGGCAGGCCGAGCACCGCGGTCAGCAGCCCGGAGCTCGCGTGCCGGCTGCCCTTCGGTGGACCGTCGTGCAGACTGTAGGCGCCACCCAGCAAGCTGCCCAGCGTGCCGCGGCTGACCGGGTCGAACACCTCCTGCAGGGCGACGATGTCATAGGGGGCGCCGCTCGGATCGGCGGCCCTGCGGGTGGCGTTGTTGAAGATGCGGCTCGCGATCAGGCCGGTGCGCGTGGCGTTGTCGGCGGCGGTGTTCTGGGCGCCGAAGGTGTCATAGCCGGTCTCGGCCAGCAGCTGCGCGATCGGGCAGCCGAACAGCCAGTTGAACAGCGGCGTTATCGGCACCGCACCACCGGTCAGCACGTGCAATCCGACCTGCGCGCCGGTCAGGACCTCGTCCGCGTGGTCGCATATCAGGTCGCGGATCTCGTCTGGCAACGAGGTGTTGCGAAGCACGGTGTTCTGCGTCAGCAGCGACAGGCTACGCACGACCTGCGCGTGCGGGCGCACGTGCAGACGCAGCTCGCTGTGATTGAACGAGCCGGGAGAGCTGACCTTCAGTCGGACCAGGTAGTTGTCACCGCTCGGCAGCCGTGTCGGCATGATTCCGCGCAGCCACCAGCCGCCTTGCTGGAAGACAGGCTGCAGCGGACGCCCGGCCCCATAGGGGAAGGTGTGCCCGGTCACCCAGTCGACGTTCAGCTGTCCATCGCCACCTGCCAGCCCTGGCAACGGAATGCTGGTGAGCTCGTGCTTGGTGGCGTCGAACGGAGCCTGCGCAACCCAGGTGTTGGTGTCGATACGCTGCCAGCCTGCCGCGGGCAGGACGTGCGGCGCGATGTCCAGCCGCAGGACGGTGCTCGCCACCACCTGCCCGGAGGCGTTGCGCAGCTGCAGCCGCCCCGATGCGGTGCGCGCGCCGCTGCTGACGGTGCCCTGGATTCGCCCGGTGCAGCCGCTGTAGGGCGACCCCTGCGCCTGCACGCACAGGGCCGGGCCGCCGCCGAAGCGATAGGCCTGGGGCAGGTTCATCGTGAATCCGATCGGTAGCCGGTGGCTCGGGTCGTCCGGGAGGTAGTGCCAGCTCAGACCGCTGGTATCACCGGCGGCGCAGATCGGAACGTCGAGGGCATCGCCCACCCGCAGGAACCAGGCAAGACCGGGACCGTCGCAGCGATTCAGACCGACGTTGACCGGCTGGTGCAGTGCGTGTGTCTGGGTGCTAGATACTTTCGCCTGGAATACCGCGTCACCGGCGGTCGCGGGTGCGTGACCCCAGATGAGCAGGCGAGTGCCCGACTGACGCCAGTCCAGGGTCCAGCCCGACGGAGCCTCGATGCGGCTCAGGTTCGTGCCCTGTGGCACGCTGAGGACGTGCACGAAGCGGTCCAGCGCGTCGATTGCGGGGAAGGTCGGCTGTGCGGTGAGGGGGTGATTCTGCTGGTCTTCCCAGATCGAGCAGGGCACCGATATACGGCTGCCGTTGACGCCGGTCACGTCCATCATGCCGAGCACCGGCCGGTCACGAACCGGGTCGCGCGGATCGCGGACTCGGTCGTCCTCGAATTCGCAGGCGAAGGGGTCGCCGAGATGGAAGCGATAGGGGTCGATGACCGCTTCGATGTCCTGCTCGACCTTGCCGAGCGTGGTGGTCTTGGCCAGCAGCTGGGCGTGGCACGTAGGTAGTATCGAAAGCAGGGCGAGGCTGGCGAGCGTCAGACGCGCGAAGCCGGACGCCCGCGATCGACTCGTGTCGAGGTTCAGTGTCCTTGTACGCATGGGGAGTTCCTTTCCAAATCGAACCGTCGCGTGAAACTAGCCGTTGGTGTCGAGTCGCCTTGTGACATCGTTCACGTCATGGGCGGCTGGTCCGGAAACCCGTCACAGTTCTGCATGCGCGTACCCGGAACTGGTCGTGAAATGCACGCCAGAGGCCGGGCCGGGTGGCGGTGCGGTGCTCGCCAGGGGCGGGGACTGACCGGGACTTCCAGCTTGGGGGCGCGCGCGGGTCGCTTGTGCCCGCATCCGGCTTGGTCGATGATGATCAATGAGAACATCAACTTGCGGAGGACCGGACTCATGCAACCAGCCGAACTGGTGGCCTTGTTGAGCGAAGCGGCGCGTGCCAGCGATCCGATGGCGGCGGTGCGCGGTGTGCTGGAGTCACTGAAGGATGATCTGGATGCCGTGCAGCGTGCCCTGGCCTATCTTCCCGGCACCGGCGGGAATGCCAATCAGGCGTTCTACAGGGCTTCTGACCTCAGCCTGCTGAAGGTCAGCTTCCCCAATGGCCGTCGGACCCCGCCGCACAATCACGGCACCTGGGCGACCATCCTGCTGCTCTCGGGACGCGAGAAGAACACCTTGTATCGGCGTGAGCCGGACGGGTCGCTACGTCGGGTCAGCGAGGTGGTGCTGGAGCCGGGCTCGATCCTGCCGATGCGCGCCGAGGCGGTGCACGTGGCCGAGGGCCTGGGCGATCAGCCGGCCATAGGCCTGCACGTGTACGGCGCCAACGTGCTGGGCGTCGCGCGCAGCATGTGGGACCCGGATACCCTCGAGGAGCACGCGCTGGATTGGGGCAGGTACGAGGAGCTGGCACAGCGCGCGACCCGCGCGGACAGCGCGCCGCTTGCAGCCTGAGTCGGACCTGCTTTCAGCATCCGCCTCTCAAGGCAAGAACGTCGGGTCGGTTCACGATGGTCACGGTCAGCACGACGCCGACCGTGACCATCACCACACCTCAGGCGGCGTCTAGCGCCGCGTTGAAGGTCGGACTCGGGCGCATCGCCTTCTCGGCACGCGCCGGGTCGGGCTGGTAGTAGCCGCCGATG
>JAGRHX010000241.1 GCA_020444775.1 Gammaproteobacteria bacterium | reverse complement strand
GATGGGCTCGAGCATGGCCGCGATCCACGCTCCGGTGCCGGGCTATCAGGCACGCATCGGCACGGCCAGCGACCGGCTGATGAGCGCGGTCGGTACGCAGCGCCCGCTCGAGCGCGAGAACTGGTCGGTGCTCGACGACGCGGCGCTGTATCAGCCGAGCCGCGGCAACGTGCGTGTCGCGGGGTCCGCCGCGCGTCGCGCAGGGCCGGGCTCGCTTTGGTTCCGAAGCGAACGCCAGACGCTGCGTCGCCTGGCCACCAGCGGCGACGTGCTGTTCGGCATTCGGATCCGGCAGCGACCGTTGGACGAGCTCTGCAAGGACCCGCGGTTCCGTCGTACGCTGCGCGAGCAGATCGCCAGCATGTCGCCCGAGATGCGTCGCTACAAGGGCCTGGAATTCAACCTGAAGTCTCTACTGGACCTGCTCGAAGATGACTGAACCCTCCCGGCGACGAGCCGGTACCCGGCCGCGGCCAACCATTCAGCCGAACCCATCAGAATCGACTCGACACGGACATGCCACGGGTGGCGCGGCGAACACGGGTGCAGCGGTGTCCGGCACGACCAGTCATGGCCAGCATGTCTTCGATCTGGTGCGCGAGCCCGACTTCATACGTCTGTGGGCGGTCGGCTGGATAAACGGCATCCTGCGTTGGCTCGAGATTCTCGCCATCGGCATCTTCACCTATCGTCAGACCGAGTCGGAGCTGATGGTCTCACTGATGCTGTTCGCGCGAATGGCCCCCTTGCTGCTGGTTGGCGCCCTGCTCGGCGCGATCGCCGAGCGCATCAACCGACGCACCATGGTGATGGTCAGCATGAGCGTGGTCTGCTTGACCAGCGTTGCATTGAGCCTGCTGGCCGCCTCCGGCCTGCTCCAGCTGTGGATGGTCGCCGCCGGCGCTTGTCTGAGCGGCATCGTCAGCGCGATCGAGTTTCCGGCACGGCGCACCATGTTGGTGGAGGTAGCGGGCAGCGAGCGGGTCTCCCAGGCCGTAAGCCTGGATTCGTCCACCCAGCATGCGACCCGCGCCGTCGGCCCACTGGTCGGCGGCGCACTCATCCAGTGGCTGGGCATAGACAGCGTCTATGTCTGTAGCGCGACGGCCTATGCGCTCGGTGTATTCGGTATCGCCACGCTGCGTTTCAAGCCGGCCGCCCCGACCGCGACCAAGCAACGTCTGTTCGGCATCGTCGGCGAAGGGCTACGCTACGTGCGCACCGAGCCGACCATGCTGGCGGTGTTGCTGGTCACCGTATGCATGAACTTTCTCGGCTTCTCCTACAACTCGATGATGCCGGTCATCGGCTCCGACGTGCTCGGCCTGGAAGGCGCCGCCATCGGTGCGCTGATGTCCAGCGAGGGACTCGGCGCGCTGCTCGGTGCCCTGCTGACCGCCTTCTTCTGCCGGCCGCCGCACTACGCGCGGCTGTTCTTTTTCGGTAGCTGCACCTTCCTGTTCATGGTGCAGGCCTTTCTGGCCTGCGGCTCTGCGCTGCTCGGCGCGGTGTTCCTGTTCCTTGCCGGCATCGGTCTGGGCGCCTTCGCGGCAATGCAGAGCACCATCTTGCTGAGCCTCGCGCCAGCGGGCATGCGGGCCCGGGTGATGGGACTGTTGGCGGTGTCGATCGGCTTCGGCCCCTTGGGTGTGATGCTGGTGGGCGCTGTGGCCGAATACCTGGGCGCGTTGCTCACGGTTCGACTGAGCACCGGGTTGGGTCTGCTGAGCATGGTATTGTGTGCCTTCACCCTGCCAGTCCTGGTCGGCATCGAGCGTGTTCGCGGCCGCTGAGCTCGACACTCACGGCAGCGCGACGCTTGCACCGAGGCAGGCGTCGAAGTTCTTCACGCAAGTTCGCAGCAGCGACGCCGATAACGGGCGCGTGACACGGAATGGGACTACATGAGCACACCTGACTCGACCGCCCACGGCGTCCATGTCTGGTTCTACAAGCTGCCTGTCGCGCAGACGACGGAGGCGGCTCACACGCCACTGCTGAGGACCGAGGTCGACCGAGTCGATGACAAGGGCGTGGTGCTGCGCTGCAAGATGTCGACCGCGAAGGCCCTCAAGCAGCTGATCAGCGCCGAGCCGTCCGGTAACCGCGGCCTGCACATCATCGTCAGGGCCAACGCTGTCACGCCCGGTTCGATGCTGCTTTGGACCCGGGTCAAGGGCGCGCAGCGGATCCCCAATAGCGACCAGGTGCTGGTCTCGTTGCGCTTCGCGCGGGTCCAGGACGCCGAGAGCCGCTTCCTGCGCTCACTGCTCGAGCACCTGCGGACCTCGACCCAAGAGCCCTCGCCGAGCGCTGCCGCGCCGCGCACGGGTGGCGCCGACGGCCTCGACATGTCCGACGACACGCAGACACTGTTGCATGCCCGATTGCAGTCATCGGGGCTCGAGTGGAGCGGTGGCAACCCGCTGGACGACTGAAGCTGCGAGCAGGTCAAAACGGCCCTGCAATCACTTCGCAGGCGCCGTCAGTCCGCCGCGGGGCGTCGGCCACGCAGGGATGGCTTGATGACGGACACGCTGACGTTGTCCTGTTTGCGTACGTCGCGCTCCTGGATGGTTCGAATCAGCGATCGGGCGATGTCCACGGCGGTCTGACCGACATCACACAGCTCGAGGATTGCCCAGGCCTCCAGGGTCGCGATGCCGTCGCTGGCCGCGAGCAGGATGTCGTCCTCTTCGATCCGGATGGGGTCGCTGTAATCGATGAGCGGCAGCTCGAAACCGGCTACCGCGCTGACCAACGCATTGCCTCGATTGCGCACGGCTTCCGGCAGGCTTTCCAGCAGGGGATGTTCGAGGGCCTTCAGACCGGCGACGCTGTGATCCTGATTGAGTCGCTCGATGCAGCCGCCGCGTACCCGATAGAGGATGCTGTCACCGACACTGATCCAACGCACATGTCCGTGACCGGCCTGCAGCGCGAGCAGGGTGCAACCCATGTTGTCAAGACTCGGGTCCGCCAGCATCGCGTGACAGAGCGCTTGATTGGAGAGCTGCAAGGCATCCAACAACGCATCGTCGGCATGACCGAAAGCGGGCTCGCTCATCACGTCACAGAACACGTTCACGGCGAGCCTGCTGGCCACGTGTCCACCGGCTTCGCCGCCGACCCCGTCGGCCAGCACCATCAGCACGGTCTGCGCGCCCTCACGGTTGGTCAACCGCCTGAACGCCACCGTGTCTTCCTGACGTTCGCGATTGCCCTGGAACTGGCGCATCGCGACTTCGAGCTTTTGACTGCTTACGACCATGATCGAGGGCACATCGGCTATCGGTAGGGGCCAATCTTCCCACAGCTACGAGCGGTTGACCCGACCTCCTGGCCCCTGGCCCTCGAATGCGTTCGGAGCAGGCCTGCTTCCCGGCTGCTGATCCTGAGCATACTTCGACGCGAGCGCGCGGGACTTTAGATTGCACGAGCTTCACCTCAGGAGGATTGCCGGCCGATGCGACGGTACCCACCGAGACTGCTGTAGGATGCTGATTCACCGCCGCTCGACGAACTGCTCCGCCAAGCCAGAGGTTGCCACTCGATGGCCAAGCTGACCCCACCACTTCCACGTCACCCTGCCGTGTCATTGGCGCAAGCGGAGCTGACCGCCCTGCAGAGCTTCCTGCGCGAGCTGCTGCTGGCGGCAGGGCCACGCACCCTGGCGCACTTTCGACGCCCGATCGAGGTGGTCGACAAGCGTGCCGGGAACGGTGGGTACGACCCGGTCACCGAGGCCGATCGCGAGGCCGAGCATGTGATTCGCGAGCTGATCCGGGCACGCCATCCCGAGCATGGCGCCTACGGCGAAGAGCACGGCTTCGAACCGGGCAACAGCGGTCTGACCTGGGTCATCGATCCCATCGACGGCACCCGGGCCTTCATCACCGGCCAGCTACACTGGGGAATACTCATCGGCCTGTACGACGGCGAGAAGGTCGTGCTCGGTGGCATGCACCAGCCGTTCACCGGTGAGCTGTTCATCGGCGGCCCGTCGGGTGCCAGCCTGGAGCAGGCCGGGATGCGCACGCGCCTTCGCACCCGCGAATGCGCGTCGCTCGATCAGGCCGTGCTGTGCTGCACCACGCCAGACATGTTCGAGGCCCCCGACGAACAACGGGCCTTCACCCGGCTCGAGCAGCGGGTACGCCTGCGTCGCTTCGGCGGCGACTGCTACAGCTACTGCATGCTGGCGCACGGTCTGGTGGACCTGGTGGTGGAATCCGATCTTGCACCCTACGACGTGCACGGTCTGATTCCGGTCGTCGAGGGGGCCGGCGGCCTGTTCACCGACTGGCAGGGGAATCCGGCGGTCGACGGTGGCCGGGTGGTGGTGGCCGGTGATGCCCGGCTACACGCGGCCGCGCTGGCGGTGCTCAATGCCTGAGCCCATGGCCTGAGTCCGAGACCACGGCGGCAACGCCCGATCCGCGAATGACACCTCCTTGCGATTGTGTGGCCCCGGTCGCTCGTCCAGCCTGCCCGGGCAATTGCCATATGGCAGCATTGATGTAGATTGATGCCATATGGAGGCTGACATGACTCGACTCGAACCGGTAGACACGACGCCTCGCGGGTTCAAACCCGCGCCGATCAGCGACGCTGAAGCGGCGGCGATGTTCAGGGCCGCGCTGAATCTCTTCGCACGCTGGGCTCTGACTGACGAGCAGGCGGCCACCCTCCTCGACCTGCCGCTACGCACCTTCAGACGCTGGAAGCAGGCCGGCGCCGGTCGCCTCGGTCGCGACGGCAAGGCTCGATTGTCCAACCTGATGGGCATACACAAGGCGCTACGCCTCATCTTTCGCGATGCGAATCAGTGCTATGCCTGGATCAGGAAGGCCAACACCGCGTTCGACGGCCGTAGTGCACTGCAGGTCATGCTGGATGGCGAGCTGACCGATCTGATGCGGGTGCGACGCTATCTGGATGCGGAGCGTGGCCTGTGGTGAGCCCGGTGGACCCCTCGCCGCCACGCGCGGAGCCCACCGATCATTGGTCCGTGCCACCGCTGACCGACCTGCACTGGGACCGCGGCGTACGCATCATCCGCAGCATCCATCCGCCCATAGACCTGTTCGAGGACATTGCCGATCCGGCCGACTGGCCGCTGCTGGTCGCCGCCGAGCAGAAGACCAACCCGCGTCTGATGGCGTCGATCGGCAACCTCGACCTGGTGCCGGTCGAGCAACGTGTCGCAGGTCCCGGTGCGAGCTGGCTGATGGCGCCGTTCACACATGTCAGCCGCGACCGTCCGAGCCGTTTCACCGCTGGCGACCGCGGCGTGCTGTACGCCGGTGATCGCTTCGAGGTCGCGCTGTTCGAGACCATCCACCATCACGCCCGCTTCATGCGCGCCACCGACGAACCGGCCGGCTGGACTTCGGCGTTCCGCGAGCTGCATCTGGTGGTGCGTGGCGCCCTGCACGATCTACGTGTCGACCCGGTGAGCTGGCGTGAGGTCCTGGATCCCGATGACTACGCCGCGGCGCAAGCGCTGGCGATACGGCTGCGGACGGCGGGCTCGGAGGGCGTGGTCTATCCGAGCGTCCGTTGTCCGGACGGTCAGTGCGCGGGTCTGTTCCGCCCCGACCGTGCCTCGCGCCCACGCCAGGGCCGACATCTGCACTACCACTGGAACGGCGAGCGGGTCGATCTGTACCGCGACGCGGGCAGTGGCAGCGTCTATAGGATCTCCTGAGCACGGCGGTTGCGCCCGCTCCGCCGGGCGGGCCGGACGCTCATACCCCCAGCCACTCGCGCTGCACCGGCTCGTTGTCGCGCAGAGCCTGCGCGTCGCCGGACCATTGCACCCGGCCCCGGCCGAGCACGTGCACCCGGTCGGCCAGGGCGGTCGCGAAGCGAAGGTTCTGCTCGACCAGCAACACCGTCATCCCGGCGGTCTTGACCGCGCGCAGATGCTCGAGCAGCTCATCGATGATGATCGGCGCCAGCCCTTCGGTCGGCTCGTCCAGGATCAACAGCTCGGGGTTCAGCAACAGCGCCCGCGCGAGGCCAAGCATCTGCTGCTCGCCACCGGACAGCGCGGTCGCGCGGATCGCGGCGCGCTCGCGCAGCCTTGGAAACATCTCCAGCACACAGTCCATGTTCCACGGTCCGTGGCGACGCCCCACCGCCAGGCGCAGATGCTCGGCGACGCTGAGCGACGCGAACAGGCCACGTGCTTCCGGCAGATAGGCGACGCCCATGCGGGCCAGATGGTGCGGCCGCAGACCGTCGATGTCCCGGCCCGCAATGCGGATGTGGCCGCGCGCATGCGGTGTGAGCCGCATGATCGAGCGCAAGGTGGTGGTCTTGCCGGCTCCATTGCGACCGAGCAAGGCAGCCACGCTGCCGCGCTCGACCTCCATACAGAGGCCGTGCAGCACCTGGGTCCGGGCATAGAAGGTGTGCACGTCCCGCAGGCTCAACATCGGTAACGGCGCCGCGCTCATCACCCCGCCTCACCCAGATACACCGCGCGCACGCGCGCCGAACCACGGATCTGCTCGACACTACCGCTCTCCAGGACCTTGCCATGGTCGAGCACCGTGATCCGGTCGGCCAGCTCGAAGACCAACGGCATGTCGTGCTCGATGATGACCATTGTCAGGTCACGTGGCAGCCCACCCAGCAGCCGCAGAATCCGCCCGGTCTCCTCCGGGCTCATCCCCGAGGTCGGCTCGTCCAGGAGCAAGAGCTTTGGACTCGATACCAGCGCGAGCCCGATCTCGAGCTGACGGACCGCACCGTAGGACAGATCCGAGACCCGGCGCTCGAGCAGCTCGCGGATCCCGACCAGATCCGCGGCGCGCTCCACCGCGCGCTCGTCCCGCCCGCGGCGGCGTATCGGTCGCCAGAAGATACCGGCCTGACCGGTGGCCGCCAGATCGCCGAAGCTCAGGTTCTCGCGCACGCTCAGCTGTGGGAACACGTTGTTGCGCTGAAAGCTGCGAGCAAGGCCGAGACGCGCCCGGCGATCCGGCGTCAGGCGGGTCACCTCCCGCCCGGCCAGGTGGATGCTGCCCGATTGTGGGCGCAGCTCGCCGCTGAGCAGATTGAACAGGGTGGTCTTGCCCGCGCCGTT
>JAGRHX010000240.1 GCA_020444775.1 Gammaproteobacteria bacterium | reverse complement strand
GGCATCGTCTTCCAGCGCTATTCGGTGTTTCCCCATCTGAACGTGTTGGACAACGTGACTCTCGGTCTGGAGTTCGAGCACAGCCGCCTGCTCGGGCGCTGCTTCGGTCGCGGCCGGGCTGCGCTACGTGAGCGGGCGAGGACGATGCTCGCGGCCGTCGGTCTGGGAGACTCGACCAGTCGCTACCCTGCCGAGCTCTCCGGTGGAATGCGCCAACGTCTGGCCATCGCCCAGGCTATCGTCAAGGAACCCGCAGTGCTGCTGTTGGACGAGCCGTTCGGTGCCCTTGATCCCGGTACCCGACGTGACATGCACGCATTGATCCACGAGATCTGGAACCGCCATTCCATGCTGGTCTTCATGGTCACCCACGACCTGCGCGAAGCCTTCGAGCTGGGCACCCGGTTACTGGTGTTCGACAAACCGCGCAGCGATCCGCAGGCACCGCATCGCTATGGTGCAACCCTCACCTATGATCTGGTCCTGAACGGCCGGGGGCGGGCCGACGCCATGCGTATCGCCTCGATACCCTCGGCGTCCGCATGAGCCACGTCCCACACTACCCGGAGTCGGCCAGCATGGAACACTTCCCGCAGGGCTGCCGGCTGGCCATGCTCGGACCGTCCAGGCCGAGCGCCGCGGCTCTGCTGGCCCTGGAGCATGGCCTCAGAGACGACCCGGACGCCACACCCGGCCTGAGTCATCTGCTCGAGCACCTGCTGCTGAGCGAGAACGGAACGCCGACGCCGGCCAGTCTCACACCGTTCGGCCAGACCACCCCAGAGCTGCTGGTTCTGGGCAGCGAATGCGAGCCGGACGCGATCCAGACGCTGATCGGCTTCTTGATGGATCGACTGAACGCCCTGTCGGATCTCAGCACCGACGACCTGCGCCACGAGCTCACGCGGATCGAGGCGGAAAGCGCCTCGAGCGCGTCGCGGCCGCGGATGCTACACGACCTGCATGAACTGGCCTTCGCCGGGCATCCCCTGGCGCGTTCGTGCGACGAACCGATGCACCCGCTGTTCCAGACCGAAACAGACGCCACGGCGCTGCTCGAGCACGTGCGCAAGCTGGCTCGAGCGGCGCCGCGTTATATGGTGGTGAGCGGTTGCACTGAATCGGCGGTTCGCGATCGCATCGAGCAATGGCTACCAGACGCGGCAGCGGTCCCACCGCCGGATCGAAACCTGCCGTTGTGGCCGCGCATCCAGCTGCTGACGCGCACTGCGCCGGATCACGTGTACGTCGGCATCGGCATTCCCACGGCGGGCTGGGACAGCGCCCACATGACCAGCGATGCGCTGCTCACCTCGCTGCTGTTCGCCGACCCCTGGTCGCTGGGCGCGCGCGCGTTGCGCCGAGATGCGCCCTGGATTTATGAGATAGGAGCGCGCTGGTGTCGCTATCAGGGGATCGGTCTGCACACCGTCGAGATCGTCAGCGAGCGACCCGCGCTGGATGTCCTGCAGGCACTGGCCACGTGCTTGCGCAATCTGATGCTCGAGCTGCGCGATCCCGGGCGACTGCAATACGCCCTCGAACGGCAGCGACATCTCGCTGCGTTGACCCGGGCCAGCGCGCTGGGCTCGGCAGGTCTGGCTCTGACCGAGCTGCGCCGGGTAGCGCTGCAGACCGGCACCGTCAGGGCACCGCCAGCGGAGACGGAAACGATCGCGCGGCCCGTCTCGAACCCGGATCTCGCAATTCCGGACCGAACGCTCGGCCGGCTGCTACGCGCCCTTGTGCGTATCGCTGACGGCCTCGACCGGCATGCCTATAGACTACGAATCGGCTGCTGAGCAGGTCAGCAGTGGGACACCACCAAGCGCACCACGGACTGGTCTTGTCGGCGCATGGGCAAGGCATCGTCGAGCAGACTCGGCTGGCCTATAGCGTAACCCTGTACGTAGTCGATACCGATTTCGCGTAGCTCGGCGAGCACCGAGCGGCTCTCGACGTACTCGGCGACGGTCTTCTTGCCCATGATCCGCCCGACATGATGGATAGCCTTGACCATGGCATGGTCGATATCATCCTCGAGCATGTCACGCACGAACACGCCATCGATCTTCACGTAGTCAACTGGCAGACTCTTCAGATACCCGAACGACGACAGCCCTGTGCCGAAGTCGTCCAGCGCGAACCGGCAACCGAACTTCCTCAGTCGCTCCATGAATCCGATTGCCGAGGTCAGATTGCTCATCGCCGCGGTCTCGGTGATCTCGAAACAGATCTTGTGCCCGGGCACACGAGTCTGCTTGAAACGACCAATGAGGTCGTTGA
>JAGRHX010000239.1 GCA_020444775.1 Gammaproteobacteria bacterium | reverse complement strand
GGGCGCTCGCGACCGACCGCCTTGAGTATGGGATAGCTGATTGAATGGTCGCCACCGGCGCTCAACGGGCGAACGCCGGCGTCCACCAGGGCCGTGAAGTAGTCCTCGATGTCACGCAGCGACTCGTCCAGCGAGTAGCGCGAGACCGGACAGTCGCCGACATCGGCGAACTTCAAACGGGTGATCGGCGCAAGCCGGCTCTGGTGGTTGTACGGTCCGATGCGCTCGATCTGACGGATGGCACGCGGTCCCAGCCGTGCGCCGCTGCGATTCGAGACGCCGAGGTCCATCGGCACCCCCACCAGGGCCACGTCCAGTCCCTGGAAGCCGTCGGCTGCGGGCGCGTCCAAGAAGGTCGCGATACCCGAGAACGGTGCCCTGCGACGTCCCTTGGCATCACGTGTGGTCTGCACCACCTCGCGCAGGTACGGATCCTGCACGTCCAGGAAGCTTGCATCGGCATATCGCGCCCGTAGGCGCTCGAGCTTGTCACGATCCACCTGACGAGTCCTCCTGCTTCGGTCACGTCACACGTCGCGCGGTCTCCCGTCTGGAGCGTGCCCTGGCCGCGGCGCGTTGAGCTGTTCGATAATGTCCGCCACATATAAAGGGAGTGAGCGATGAGCGGCAAGTCCGAATCCGATACGCCGGCCGACAACAGCGCGCACGACGACGGCGGTCAGCGCCTGGTCCCGGGCTTCAGCTATCCAAGCTACGACATCGTCATCGGCGAGACCGATCAGGCGGACAAGTTGCGGTGCTGCAACGTCGACCCCACGGTGTTTGGCGACCGGGTGGACATCACCGCCTATGCGATGGAAGGGATCCTCGCCGCGCGCCGGGCAGGCGTGTCGATCAACGGCAGCGTGCACATGACCCAGACCTTCAGCCTGCACTCGCCGATACGACTGGGTGAGCGGTTGTACCTGCGGGGCAAGGTGGTCGCCGAGCACCCCGATCCGCGGGGTCGGATCGTCGACTCCGAGTTCGAGGTGGTGCGCTCCGACGGCAGCATCCCGCTGACCCTCGGCCGCAGCTCGCTGCGCATGGACGCCGAGCGCGCTGCCGCGGCTCGGGCGCCGACCGCGGACGGCGCCAGGAAGCCGTCTACGGCGGCCTGGGACGGACACGGCTTCGTGCTCGAATCCAACCGTCAGCTCGAGCCGGACAAGGTCGCGCGCTACAGCATCGAGGCTGAGAATCTGATCCACTCCGACCCGGAGGTGGCGCGTCGCTTCGGTTTCCGCGCGCCGATTGCCGGTGGTCTGATGGCGGTGCGCATGATGATGGAGGTGCTCGCGCGACGCGGCCCCATCGACAGGCTCGAGATGGCAGTGCGCTTTCGCCGGCCGATGTTCTGGGACGAGCAGCTGCGGGTGTACGCCAACTGGGACGACGGCCGTATGGTCGTGCTCAACGGCGAGGACAAGATCGCCAACGAGGCGCGGGTATCCCTCATCGAGCACGGCTGAGCCCACGCTCGACGATCTCCGCCCCGAGGACCTCCATCATGCAGACAACACTCCCCGACAAGGCTCGGGTGGTCATCATCGGCGGTGGCGTGATCGGCTGCTCGGTGGCCTATCACCTCACTGCGCTCGGCTGGCGCGACGTGCTGCTGCTCGAGCGTAAGCAGCTGACCAGCGGCACCACCTGGCACGCCGCCGGCCTCATCGCCCAGCTCCGCGCGACCCGCAACATGACACGCCTCGCCCGCTACAGCCAGGAGCTGTACGGACAACTGGAGGCGGAGACCGGAGTCGCCACCGGCTTCAGACGCTGTGGCTCGATCACCGTGGCCTTGACCGATGAACGCATGGAGGAGCTGCGTCGCAGCGCCTCCATGGCGCGCGCCTACGAGGTCGAGATCGAGGCCATCGGCGCGGACGAGATCAAGCGCCGTTATCCTCATCTGCGTACCGACGACGTGGTCGGAGGCGTGTGGCTGCCACGTGACGGCCAGGCCGATCCCGGCAACATCGCGCTGGCCCTCGCGAAGGGCGCACGGCAACGCGGCGCAGCCATCCACGAGGGCGTGCGGGTCGATGCTGTTCACACCTGCCCGGGCGCCGACGGCAAGCCGCGGGTCAGCGGTGTCGGCTACCGCGATCAGGCTGGCGAGCCCGGCCGCATCGAGGCCGAGTACGTGGTCAACTGCGCGGGCATGTGGGGTCGCGAGGTGGGACGCATGGCCGGGGTGGACGTGCCGCTGCAGGCCTGCGAGCACTTCTACGTGGTCACCGAGGCGATATCCGGGCTCGAGCAGCTGCCGGTGCTGAGGGTCCCCGACGAGTGCACCTACTACAAGGAGGACGCCGGCAAGCTGCTGGTCGGGGCCTTCGAGCTGGAGGCCAAGCCCTGGGGACTGGATGGGATCCCGGAGGACTTCTGCTTCGACCAGCTGCCCGAGGATCTCGAACATTTCGAGCCGATACTGAACGCCGCGATGCGTCGCATGCCCGTACTCGAGCACACCGGTATCCGCACCTTCTTCAACGGCCCGGAGAGCTTCACGCCCGACGACCGCTATCTGCTCGGTGAGGCGCCTGGGCTACGCAACTTCTATATCGCCGCCGGCTTCAACTCGGTCGGGATCCAGTCGGCCGGTGGCGCCGGCATGGCGCTTGCGAGCTGGATGGAGCAGGGCGAGCCGCCCTTCGATCTGAGCGATGTGGACATCCGCCGCATGCAGCCGTTCCAGAACAACCCACGCTATCTGCGCGAGCGCGCTCGCGAGGCCCTGGGTCTGTTGTACGCCGACCATTTCCCCTACCGACAGTACGCGACCGCGCGTGGTGTCCGCCGCTCACCGCTGCACGACTCGCTCGAACGCGCCGGCGCCTGCTTTGGCGAGGTTGCGGGCTGGGAGCGTGCCAACTGGTTCTTGGACGACACCGCCCGGGGCCGCGGCGAACGGCCCGAGTACCGCTATTCGTGGCAACGTCAGAACTGGTTCGAGCACTCCCGTGCCGAGCATCTGGCGGTGCGCGAGGCGGTCGGTCTGTTCGACATGAGCTCGTTCGGCAAGATCACGCTGGCCGGCGCCGATGCCTGCGATCTGCTCCAGCACCTCGGCACCGCGGACATGGACGTGGCGCCCGGCCGCATCGTCTACACGCAATGGCTGAACGTGCGCGCCGGCATCGAGGCGGATCTGACCGTTGCGCGTCTGGCCGAGGACCGCTATCTGGTCGTCACCGCGGCCAGCGCCTTGCAGCGCGATCTGGCCTGGCTGCAGCGTGCCATGCCGAGCGACGCCCGCTGCGTAGCACTGGACACGACCTCCGCCGAGGCAGTGCTGATGATCGCGGGTCCGGATGCGCGTCGCCTGCTGGCGGCCATCAGCAACGAGGATGTGAGCAACGCCGCGTTGCCCTTCGGTCATCTCAAGCACCTGGATCTGGGCATGGCGACAGGCCGCGCGCATCGGGTCGGCTACGTGGGCGAGCTGTGCTTCGAGCTCTACGTGCCGAGCGAGATGGCCGTGCATGTCTATCAATGCCTGCTCGAGGCCGCGGCCGCGTCGGATACCCCATCACTGGTGCATTGTGGCCTGCATGCCCTTGATAGCCTGCGACTGGAGAAGGGCTTCAGACACATCGGCCACGACATCAGCGACGAGGATCATCTGCTCGAGGCGGGCCTGGGGTTCACCGCAAGGATCGACAAGCGCCAGTCACGCTTCGGTCATTTCATCGGCCGCGACGCGCTGCTGGAGCGACGCGCACAGGGTCTGTCACGCCGCCTGCTGCAGTTCAAGCTGCGGGATCCGACGCCCTTGCTCTACCACACCGAGCCCATCCTGCGTGACGGGACGATAGCCGGCTACGTGAGCTCGGGCGCCTACGGCCATCATCTGGGTGGCGCGGTCGCGCTCGGCTACGTGCGCTGCGATCCCGATGAATCGAGCGCCAGCCTGCTTGCATCCCGCTATGCCATCGAGGTCGCCGGCGACGAGCAGGCGGCTGGCGCCTCCCTGCAACCCTTGTACGATCCTACCGGTCTGCGTATGCGCGGCTGAACCGTTCGCTCGGGCCGCCTCGCGGCCCGGCGCGGCGGACGCAATCGGGATTGCACACCCGGCCTTGGTGGCCCACGATCGGACATCGTGACCAGACAACCCTGACTCGGCTTGCCACGCCCCGCGGACACGGATCGGGCGTGTCTTCGATCCGCATGGGCGCGACGACGCGCGATAGCACGCCCGGCGCCGTGCCCGCATCAGTCTCATCTCCCAGTCTGATTCCCCAGTCTCATTTCAATGCACACACTGCTGCCCGTCACCGCCCTGCTCCTGGGCGTCGCCATTCTCATCACCGGCCATGGTCTGCAGGGCGTGCTGTTACCCGTACGCGGCAGCCTGGAAGGCTTCAGCACCTTCGAGATCGGCATGGTGGGCTCGTGCTACTTCGCCGGCTTCGGCGCCGGCTGCCTGTACGGCGCCAGCCTGGTCAAGAACGTCGGTCACATCCGCACCTTCACGGCGATGACCGCGATCGCCTCCAGCACCGCGCTGGCCCATGCCTTCTTCCTCGAGCCGGCGCTGTGGTGGTTGCTCAGGGCCGGCTCCGGGTTCTGCTTCGCGGTGCTGTACATGGTGATCGAGAGCTGGCTGAACGAACGCG
>JAGRHX010000018.1 GCA_020444775.1 Gammaproteobacteria bacterium | reverse complement strand
CCACGCCACCGGCAAGCCCGGCGTGGCCATGGTCACCAGCGGCCCGGGCGCCACCAACATCGTCACGCCGCTGGCCGACGCGTACATGGACTCGATCCCCATGGTGTGCATCACCGGGCAGGTGCCCCTGGCGGCCATCGGCAGCGACGCCTTCCAGGAGGCCGACGCGATCGCGCTGACCCTGTCAGCGACCAAATGGAGCTATCAGATCACGCGGCCCGAAGAGGTGCGTGAGGTGGTGCGCAAGGCCTTCGTGATAGCCCGGAGCGGGCGCCCGGGACCGGTACTCATCGAGATCACCCGGGATGCACAGACCGGCCTGGTCGACGCGCAGCCCGAGCCAGCGGCGCCGGTGTGGAACTATCCCGCCCGCCACGAGGACCTGAGCGGCCTTGCCCAGGCCGCCGAGGTCATCAACACCGCCCAGCGACCGATACTGATGATCGGCCAGGGCGTGACCCTGTCGGGCGCCGAGGCGCAGGTCCAGGCGCTGGCCGAACGGGCGGGCCTGCCGGTGGCCTCGACGCTGCTCGGCTTGTCCGCCTTCGACGTCGAGCATCCGCTGTACGTGGGCATGCTGGGCATGCACGGCAACTATGCGCCCAACGTGCTGACCAACGAGGCCGACGTGATCCTGGCGGTGGGCATGCGCTTCGACGACCGGGTCACCGGTCGTAGCGACCGTTACGCACCCGACGCACGCATCGTCCACGTCGATATAGACCCGGCCGAGGTCGATCGACACATTCGGCCCGAGGTGGCCTTGATAGGCGATGCACGAAAGGTGCTCGAGGCGCTGAATCCGCTGATCGCCGAGCGCCGGCACGAGGCCTGGCGGGGCCGTTTCGAGGCGCTCGCTGAACGCGAGCGGGAGATGGTCATCGAGCCGGAGCTTTGCGGCGGCAGCGCCGAGCTGCGCATGGGCGAGGTGGTCGACGCGCTGTCCAAGCTGACCGATGGCAACGCGGTGCTGGTCAGCGACGTCGGTCAACACCAGATGGCGGCCGCGCGCTATTACCGCTTCAGCCGACGGGCCAGCCACGTGACCTCCGGCGGACTCGGGACCATGGGCTTTGGCGTGCCCGCCGCGCTCGGCGCCAGCCTCGCCGCGGGCGACCGACCGGTGATCGCGGTGGTTGGCGACGGCGGCTTCCAGATGACCCTGCAGGAGCTCGGCACGCTCATGCAGGAGCAGCTGCCGGTCAAGATCGTGATCCTCAACAACGAGTATCTGGGCATGGTCCGCCAATGGCAGGAGCTGTTCTTCGAAGAACGCTACAGCCAGGTGGCGATGGCCAATCCGGATTTCGTCACGCTCGCCAGCAGCTACGCCATTCCGGCCCAACGCGTGCAATCACGCGAGCAGCTCCTGGTCGCAATGCGCGAGGCGTTGGCCACGCCCGGCCCCTATCTGCTCGAGGTCTGTGTCGCGCGCACCGACAACGTCTTTCCGATGGTGCCCGCGGGCGCCGCGATCGACGAGATCCGTCTGAGCTGAGCGCATCGCATCGAACCCGTGAATCGACCGACTCCATCAATCCAGGGACAACGAGCCCGAGTGCCAGGACCCACACCGACATGAGCAGCCATCTGACCATCCATATCCGCGCCAGCAACGAGCACGCGGTCCTGTCTCGAATCCTGTTGGTGTTCTCACGCCGACGGCTGCGGCTGAAGGCGCTGCAGATGTTCGATCTGGACCTCGCCAGACCTGCCGAGATCCAGGTCGATCTGGACTGCGAGCCGGATACTGCACGCGATGTGCTCGGCCAGCTACGGCGAATCGTCGAGGTGATGGAGGTGCGCGCGGAACCGGTCCGCACGCAGCGCGCAGAAAACGACCCGGCGCTGAAGGTTGCCTGACACAGCCAGCGGCATCCGTCACGATGAGCTGGCAGGCCCGGCGCCAGTGCCCGGGTCGGGGTATCCGACCCGGGTGCGGCTCAGCTGCCAGCCAGCGGACCGGGCAAGGCCAGGCCGTCCCGCTCGCTCTCCTCCTTGATGAAGTTGAAGAGCTGGCGGAAGTCCTCGCTCAAGATCGAATCGAAGATCGGATCTTTCTGCTCGTCGAGGGTGGTCTCGATGTCTGCCCAGTCGATGCTGCCGAGGGCCTGATTGGCAATCACGAAGAAGCGCTCGTTCTCGCTCGACATGTGCCGGCGCATGTCCTGCAGATAGTTGCGCGCGGCCGACACCAGCTCGGCACGGATCACCACGTCTCCGCCCAGGGCACGGGTGAACAGGTTGTTGAGCTCACTGCCCGACTGCTCGAGCGCGGCATGCTGCCGGGTCAGGAACTCCAGCCCCTCACAACGCTCGGGAATGGCCTCGAGCATCTTCGCATACATGGCGTTCTCGACCGGATGATGGGTGTGGTCGGCATAACGATTCATGTAGCGGATGATCTCGTGCAGCAGCTCCAGACCGGAGTCATCGCCCTCTTCAAGACGTCCGACGTGCTTCTCGAACAAATCCAGCAGGAAGGACATGTTCCGGTGGTCGGTGCTCAATCGTCCGAGAATAGCGCTCATCGTTCGACTCTCCACATACTTCAGGGGTCATTCTAGCCCCTGGACCTCCACCATCCCCGTCCGCGGCCCGCTCGGCTGCTGACCTGGATCAATGCGCGCGTGACACGGCCGTGGCACCGCACCGTCCTGGTGCGATGCCACGGCGGGATGTCAGCGTGGATCGTGACGCGCCTCAGTCCGCGCCGACCGCGGCCACGCCCCGCTCCGCGCGACTGCGGGCGTCATCGAAGTAGCGATTGGCCAGGATCGACTGATTGTCGTAGATGGAACCCTTGCGCACGTCCGGGCGCAGCGGCAGCGGGATGCGCACCGGCACCGCCTCCATGCGCGGCGCGAGGGTCGGAGCCCCCCTGACCAGACGCGCGTCGAAGTCGGCCAGCGAGCCCTTCAGATCGTGCAACGGCCAGGCGTCCGCGGCCGCGTAGGCCTGCAACAGAAAGCGGCGTGGCCGACTCGAGCGGTTGAACGCTGAACCGTGGACCAGACGCGCATGATGGATGGTCAGGGTACCCGCCGGTCCCATCAACGGGACGGCGGATCCGAAATCACAATCGCAGCGGTCCGGATCCATCGCACCGCAGAAGTAGCCGTCGGTGTGATGGTCGTAGACCGGGCCCTTGTGACTGCCCGGGATCACCATCATCGGACCGTTGTCCTCGGTGCAGTCATCCAGATAGATACCGACCGCCAGCACGTCCTGGTTGGTGTGTGGATAGAAGGCCCAGTCCTGATGCCATTCGATGGCCTCGCCAACGCCCGCCGACTTGGTGTTGATCTTGGTGTTGTGCACCCGGATCCCGGACGGCATCAACGGATCGAGCAATGAGAGGATCAGCGGCTCCGACAGGAAGGCGTGGAAGAACTCGGAATGCTGGTGGGGTGACTTGATCCGCCGGACCCGTGGTTGCTCCGGGGTATGGGCCGGATCCAGATCGAGCGCCGCGGTCGGCTCGCTGATGGTGCTGGCGACCTCGAGCATACGCTCGGTCTCGGCCTGCACCTGGGCCAACCGAGCGGCGGGCACCGCATCGTGTATGACCAGGTATCCCTGCTCGTGGTAGCGTTCGATCTCGGCGGCGCTGAGCGTTCTTGGCATCGGTAGTGCTCCCGGACGCTCGATTGCGTCCCCGGTTTGAATCGATCATCCTGGCGGCGCGCAGCTGCCGCTGGGGCCGCGGCCCTGCAGCCAATCGCCCCCGGGCCATATCCAATGGGCCATATCC
>JAGRHX010000238.1 GCA_020444775.1 Gammaproteobacteria bacterium | reverse complement strand
GCCGATGGTGCGGATCTCGATCATCGGCAGACGCACCGGACAGCCATCGACCGCGCCTTCGCTGACCAGCCGCATCCGGCCGTCGTGAATCAACGACACGTCGAAGCTGGTGCCACCCATGTCGACCGCGACCAGGTCGGGCTCGGCCAGCGCCTCGCCCAGCACCTGCGCGGCGCGGGCGCCACCGCTCGGCCCGGACAGCAGCAGGCGGGCCGGTTGCTCGGCGGCAAGCTGCGGGCTGGTGACACCGCCGTTGGATTGCACCAGATAGAGTCGGGGGGCGAAGCCTTCGGCCTGCATGCGCGCCCGCAGCGCATCCAGATAGCTCTTCACCACCGGCATCAGCAGCGCATTGAT
This sequence comes from Gammaproteobacteria bacterium, assembly GCA_020444775.1. The sequence continues at coordinate 1,796 of JAGRHX010000238.1, read as the reverse complement.
CGCGACAGTGGAGCTGCGCTCGAACTCCCGGATTTCCGGGCTCAGCTCATGTGACAGCGAGACGAAACCATGTCCCAGATGTTCGCGTAGGAAGCGACCCACCATGCGCTCGTGCTCGGGGTTCGCGTACGCATGCAGCAGACAGACCGCTACGGTTCGGGCCCCGGAAGCTTCGATACGTTGCGCAATACCGTGCAGCTCGGCTTCGTCCAACGGCACACACACGCGACCGTCGGCATCGACACGCTCACTGACCTCGAAACGTCGCGAACGCTCGATCAACAGCCGTCGCGGCTCGGCAATCGCCGAATAGATGCGCTGGCGCAGGTGACGACCGATCTCCAGCACGTCGCGAAAGCCGGCCGTGGTCACCAACGCGCCGGGCGGCAGCTTGTGCTCGAGCACCGCGTTGGTGGCGATGGTGGTGCCATGCATCAGCACGCCAACCTGACCTAGCTCGAAACCATGCCGACGCGCCGCGCCGCGTACTCCCTCCATGAGTCCCCGCGATGGGTCGTCCGGCGTGGTCGGTGTCTTGAATGCGAAGGTCCGGGCACTCGGCTCGTGCAACACCTGGATGTCGGTGAAGGTGCCACCGATGTCGACCGCGATCCGGATCGGTCCCTGCAGGCTCATCGACGGTGTCCGAGGGACGCGTCACAGCGCCCCATCTGTTGGCCGGAATGTTGACGGCCGAGCGTGGTCACCGGCCGACGACCAGTCCATGGTTGCTCTGGCGCGGTGCTCAACGCGCCGTCTCCAGCTCGGAGCTGAGCTCGACTAGGATGCTACGCAACCTCGGCAGCATGGCCTGCATATCCGACTCCGCCAGCTCCAGCGAGGCCTGGGTGATGGCCCGCTCGTTCTGCAACAGCTTGCGCCCCAGATCCGATTCGTAGAATGCCACCAGGCCGCGGATCTCGGCCTCGCTGAACACCGCCAGATAACGCTTGGTGATCTGCGTCCGCCAGTTCGCCCAGTCGAGCTGCTCGCGCTTGACGGTCATGAAGCGGTCGTAGTGCTTCTCGACGATGGCCTGCTGCTCGGGCCCGACATTCATGCCCTGCACGGCCTGCTCGAACGCGCTATCGACCTGGCTGCCGACCCGCTCGAAGAGCAGCGCGCTCTTGGTGGTGTCGATGAGAACCTGGACCGCGTCCTCGATTGAGCGCTGCTCGGCAACGGCGGTGATGCTCGAGAGCAGCAACGCCGCGCCCATGCACGCTGCGCGAGCTCGCCGGCCGCCGCTCGGCCCGCGGCGTGCGCAATCCGCCAGCGGGCGGAGGAAAGGATGGTTCATGGCTGGATGCTCCGCTACGGGTGACTCGAACAGCGCGTGCGGCGCCGATTCGGGTCGGGCAGCGTGCTGTCTTGCTGTCTGTCGGGTGATCAGGAATAGAACCGATCGAGGTAGCGCTGACTGAACTTGCCGCTGCGTCGATCCTCCAGACGCGCATCAGGCGTCCGTTCGGCCGGTCGGCCATGGCCGCCGGCGCCCGGAGTCTCGACGATCACACGCTCGGTGGGGGTCATCGACACCTCCCCGGTCTTGTCGGCCAGCCGCTCCAGTGTGCCATCGGCCCGACGCAACAGGAACCGTCCGCAGGCGCCCGGCTCGCCGCCGTCCAGCCCCCAGGGCTGGTTGGCAAAGCGTTCGCCAACGCCGTTGAAGACACAGTCGTGTCCTACCGGGCTCACCACCCGTCGCAGACCGAGGCCACCGCGATGGCGGCCTGCACCTCCGGAGTCCTCGACCAGCGCATATTCGTGCACCCGCAGCGGATACTCCATCTCGA
>JAGRHX010000237.1 GCA_020444775.1 Gammaproteobacteria bacterium | reverse complement strand
TTCTCAACATAGAATCTTCCTACGAGGAGCATTGCTCAGGGAAGAGCGTTGCGAGCGGGTGACGCGGGTTTCGATGGCGCGCGGCGCGTCGCCGCCTCATTGTTGATGCCGGCGATCAGACCGTCTGTCGCAGCACGAACTGCCAGATCAGCAGGGCCGCCATGCAGCCCAGCACGGTCAGGGTCAGGATCATGCCGCCGACCCGGCCGAAGCTCGGACCCGAACTGCGCGACAGACCAACCGCATGCATCACGCGCCCGATCAGCAGGGCGATGCCGAAGCAGTGCACGACCAGCGGCTGGGTCTGGTTCATCTCGACGAGCAGCAGCAGGATCAGGCCGATCGACAGGTATTCGATCGCATTGCCATGGGCACGCACGTAACGCGCCAGCTCCTTGTCGCCGCCGTCGCCGATGCCGATGCGCGTGCTCTGGCGTCGCGCGATGACGCGGGCCGAGAGAATGATGATGAGCACCGCGGCCAGCGCCGCGTAGATCCCGGTAATGTGCATGCCTCGCTCCTAGGGTGGATTTTTCGATGCGGCCGCGACGAGCCGGTCGGATCGCTGGATGCCGGTCAGGGTCGTCGTCGCCGCCGGAACGATCGCATAGCCGATGCGCAGGTCGCCCACCACCGGATTGAGCGGATCGTTGCCGATGTAGATGCGCCCGTCGATCGCGCTGGCGCTGGCGGCAAGATTGGCCGGCAGTTCCTCGAGGCGCAGCGGTCGCGCCACCGGCTCGACCTGGGCCAGGATCAGCTCGAGATCGGGCCGAAAGCCACCGAGGTGGATGCCCTCGCCATCGAAGCGCATCGATTCGAACGGAAACGCCGGGGGATTTTCATGGCCGTCCTGCGCATGGAAGGTCGAGGCGTCGATCAAGGTCTCCGACCATGCCGGCGACTGCACGCACGAGGTATCGACGCAGGCCTCCCGCCACTGGTACATCTCGACATGGCGGATCAGCACGACCGCACCGTCCGCTTCGACGCCCAGTTGCGCGTCGGTCGGTGCCTGCGCCGACTCGAGCCGACCTTGCACGCTGACCAGGCGCCCCTCGTTGAGCGGATCGATCGATGCCGCCGGCACCGAGATGGCGATTTCGGGAGCTGCTGGTGGCTTCAGGAAACCGCGCCACCCGCCGAATCGGTCGACAGCGAACACGGCCAGCAGCAGGAGCAGCACGGCGCAGATGAGGATGGCGTTCTGGCGTATTCGCTTCAAACGGGCGGCCTCTTGAGTCGGTTTGGTTTCAGCTCCGGCGATCAGGCCGATTTCGGGATCAGCACCGAGACCGCATCGATCTGCAGCTCGGTCGAACGGACCTGGCTGGCGCCGTCCTTCTGCAGGTGCTCGAGTTCCTTGTCGCCGAGCATCTTCACCGTGAGCGTGCCAAAAACGACCGCCGGGCCGTTCGAATCCTTGGGCACACCGAAGGCGTGGTCGTGCATGGTCACGCGCGCGAACGTATCGTTCTCGCCGCTCAGCACCACCCAGCAGCCCTGCTTCTGGCAGACTTCGGTAATGCGCCCGCTGAACGCGGCCGGCTTGCCGGCATGTTCGGCCAGATGGGCGGCCGCCGTATCGATGCTGACC
>JAGRHX010000236.1 GCA_020444775.1 Gammaproteobacteria bacterium | reverse complement strand
GCGCCCTGGCTGAGCTTGATCTCGGTCATCTTCACCGCCTCCAGACTGGCGGTATCCCGAAACCGTTCCGGATCGAAACGACCGCTGGCATCGCGTGCGCCGAAGTAGCCCGACCCCAGCTCCCAGACCAGATCGCCACCGTGGGCCAGATGATGATCGCTCAGCCCGCCTTCCCCGGTGTCGTGATAGAAATCGCCTAGTCGGGCGCCGAGGTTCAGGGCCCGGACCGCGTTCGCTGACAGTGCGCCGAAGCTCATTGCCGAGATGTTCAGGATCGACGCCGAGTAGGGCTGCGTAGTCTGTTCGTTGCCGACCAAGACCCTGGGACGCTTATCGGGATCTGGATGCGGCGCAATCGAATGGCATACCCAGTGGTACTCGCTGGCATCCACGTCGCGTTCAGTGCCGAACGGATGGACACCGCTCTTGCCGCGCGCCCGGGCGTGCACGAGGTTGCGTGCCTCGAACGAGTACGGTGTGCCATGCAGGTCGTCCTCGACGATATACGCGCGCAGATAGGGACGCAGCATGTAGAACAGCCAGCGTATCCGCCCCGCGACCGGAAAGTTCCGAGTAATGACCTCACTGCGTTGCAGCCAGTCGAACAGCCCGAGTCCGACCACCAACAGCGCGAGTGCGGCAAGCCAGAGCCAACCGTGCCAGATCCAGAGTCCGGCGAGTATCGTGCAAACCAGCGGGACGATCAGACGCTTCACGCGGTCCAGCATCGGGGTCTCCGTGAACCACAAGGGATCATGCGCGACCGTCGGCCGTCGACCAGCGCCGCTCGGACACCAGCCGGCGCGCAATGGCCGCGCTGCTGACCATACCAGCAGGCTGCGCACATTGGGTTGTCCTGTTCTCGAACATCCACACGGCGGCGCGTCAGCCGGCTGACCTCCCGCCCCGACACTCAGCCCTGTGCCCGGGCCAGCACCAGAGCACCCCCGCAGCCATCCTCCCCGACCGTTCGCGAGCGATCCACCACGGTTGCCTTCGGCAGCGATCCGAGCGTCGTCGATCCGTCGCAGACCAACTCGTCCGGGACCACCGACAGTGAGAGCTGGCCCAAGGGATGAATCAACTGCTCAAAGCTCATCGAAACGAGCAGGAACGACTCGTCGACCCCGTCGCGCCGTACCCTCTGCTGCCAGGCGCGCAGCACGTAGCGCCCGCTTCGGCCATTCAACCGGGCCGGCTTAATCAATGTCAGCTCCGCGGTCCGACCGTTGTGCAGCCGCGGCAGCACCGGCAGCGTGCTTGCCGTGCTCGCCGGATTGACATAGGCGTTGAGCGCGCCGATTGACCAGGACGGCGCGACATGCCAGCCAAGCACGACAAGCGCCGACTCCAGACTCGCGCCGTCACCCCGCCATTGCAGCACGAACGGCTCTTCGGCCTCGCCGCTCAGGTCGATACGATCGCGGGGCAGGCTCCGCCAGCCTCCGTCACGCCACTTACCGACCATCTGCACCGCGGGCTCCGGACGAGTCGCGTAGAACGCCTGCGCGCGCGTATAGCCGCCATTGACATGCCACCCGCCATAGACCAGCAAGGCCGCCGCGCAGCCCACCATCAGACGCCGGCAAACGACCGCGTCAAGGCTGGATTGACGATAGACGAGCGACACGATGGCAATGACACCGGCGGCGAACAGCAGACCGGCGATCACATCCGAAGGCCAATGCGCGGCCAGATAGATGCGCGAGAAGGCGATGGCGCCAATCAGCACAACACACGACGCCGCGGCGATCCGGCCTGCTCGACCTCGACCGCCACGCAAGAAGAGCAATGCCAGAATGCCGTACAGCACCGCGTTGATGGTTGCATGGCCGCTCGGAAAGGAGAACGCGCTGGCACCGCTGTAGATGGCAATGGGTCGCTGCGCATGCACCAGCACCTTCAGTGCCTGCACGAATACCACCGAGCTCAGCAGTGCGATCAGCAGTCCGGCCGCAAGACGAGTGCGACGCGCGAGCAGCAGACCGGTGAGCATCGCGACAAGGACCACGCACACCACCCCCGGATCGCCGAGCATGGTCACCGCGACCATCAAGCGGTCGCTCCAGCTCGTGCGCAACGATTGCAGGAACTGGCTGAAGGCCCGGTCGAAGACCACCACCTGATCCTGCGTGAGCACGCCGACCAACAACATGACGAAACCGAGCATCAAGGCCAACAGCACCAGGTTCAGCCCGACCAGCACGCGCAGATCACCGTAGTGGGGGGCGACCAACAGGCTGACCAGATGTCCGATACGGTCGTCACGCCGCGAAGCCCAGTGGGCCGCGGCGACCCGACCGCGGGTCAGTGCGGCGACGAGTCGCTTCAACCCGTTCCGGGCCAGCCAGCTCGAAAGCAGGCCGAGGATCAGCAGCAGCGCGACCAGCGCCGCCAATCGCTTGCTGATGCTGGCCAGGCCCAGCATCGCCCAGCCGGCGGACATGCCCGGCAGCAGATGCGCGCCAGCCCAGGCAAACGCGGACGTGACATTGAGCACGGTGAAGCGTGTGAAGCCCATCCCCATCATGCCCGCGATCCCCGGGACGACCGACTTGATACCCGGAATGAAGCGACCGATCACCACGCTCTTGCCGCCATGACGCGCGAAGAAGCGTTGACCACTGGCCACCAGATCGCGATAGCGCGAGAAAGGCCACATATCGAGCAGACGCGCGCGGTAGCGATGCCCGAACAGATAGGAGACACCGTCGCCGGCGACGGCGCCCGCGGTGGTGGCCAGGAATACCGGCCAGAACGACAGCGTGCCCAGCCCGACCAGCCCACCAATGCCGACCAGCACCACGGAGCTGGGCACGAACAAACCGACCACGAACAAGGCCTCGCCGAACGCCACCAGGAACGCGGTGACGATCGCCAGCATCGGATGCATCGAAACGAAATCAATCAGCGTGTGGACCCAGGCCATCATGATCGTGGCAGCGCCTCCATGCACAGCGTCGCACAGAGCCCTGGATGGTTGTCGGCAAGCTCGACGCGAGCACCGTGCAGCGCTGCGACCGCTGCCACCAGGGCCAGACCCAGACCGCTGCCCGGCGTGGTTCGACTGCCTTCCAGCCGGTAGAAGCGTTCCAACACCCTGCCCCTCTCCTGCTCGGGTATCCCAGGGCCATCGTCACGTACGCGCACACACGCGACGTCATCGACGCGCGCGACGCTCACTTCGATCTCGGCACCCGCCGGCGTGTGCCGCAGCGCGTTCTCGATCAGGTTCACCAGGGCCTGGGTCAACAGCTCACGATCGGCCTCGACCTCGACCTCGACCGCTATCTCGTAGCTCAAACGCTTGTCCATGTCCTCGGCGACCGCGCCATAGGTCAGGGCGAGGTCCCTCGCCAGGCTCGACAGATCCACTACGGCGAAATGGGATCGACGTGTGCCCGATTCGATCTGGGCAATTCGCAGCAATGCGCCAAAGGTGGCAAGCGCGCTGTTCGCCTCGACAAGGGCCAGATCCACCGCCTCCTCCAGCGCCTGCCTGGAGCCGGCCTCCAGCCGCGCTGTCTCCAACACCTGCCGCAGCCGACTGAGGGGCGTGCGTAGGTCGTGGGCGATATCGTTGCTCACCTGCTTCAGGCCCTCCATCGAGGCTTGCAGGCGATCCAACATCTCGTTGAGGGTGAGACCGAGGCGGTCCATCTCGTCACCCGTGCCCTTGATGGGGATGCGCTCGGCCAGATCCCCGGCAACGATCGATCGAGTGGTGCGGGTTATCGCATCGACCCGGCGCAGGAAGCCGCGGCTGAGCAACACGCCGCCGAGCAGTGCGAGAAGCGCGCTGATGACCGCCGCTCCGCCGAACGCGCGCAGGATGGCCTCCTCGGCCTCGTTCACGCTCCAGGTGTCGACGGCCACGCTCAGCACGTGCCCGTTGTCCAGCGATCGGCCGAGGACCAGCAAGCCTCGCTCCTCCTCCTGCGTACCGGCCGCGACATCGAGCGTGGCGGTGGCATCGGTCAGGACCAGCCGGTGCCAACCCGGGGTCGACAAGGGCATGCCCAGATCGCCAGCGAGCAGGGCACCTGTTCGGTCCTGCAGCCTATAACGAAATCCCGCCGCGCCCGTTCGCCGCAAGCGGTCGTCGATAGCCGCGGCCAGACCATGAAGGGTCGGCTCCGGCGCAAGCGACTCGAGCACGGTCATCTCGCGCTGCACCGAGGCGCGTAGCTGCTCCTCCAACGCCTGCCGTGCGATCCAATAGACCGTGGCGCACAAGATCGCCACCGACAGCATGAACATCGCGCAGTAGAGCAGCGCGAGTCGAAAGTTGATGGTGCGCGTGAGTCTAGGCATCAGCGCGCAGGCAGTAGCCGGCGCCACGTACCGTGTGGATGAGAGGTGAGTCGAAGGCACGGTCGATCTTGCTGCGTAGACGACTGATGTGGGTCTCGACCACCGTCGTCTGCGGATCGAAATGAAAGTCCCAGACATGCTCGAGCAACATGGTGCGGGTGACGACCCGTCCTTGCTGGCGCATCAAGTACTCCAGCAGCTTGAATTCCTGCGGCTGCAGGTCGATGTGCACACCAGCCCTGGAGACCCGACGCTGCAGCAGATCCAGTTCCAGATCGCCCACCTGTAGCCGCGTGGGTTGCTCGTTCGGCGGCGGCCGCCGCGCCAGCGCGTTGACCCGGGCAAGCAGCTCGGAGAAGGCAAACGGCTTCACCAGATAGTCATCCGCCCCTGCTTCCAGCCCCTCGACCCGGTCATCGATACCGTCCATCGTGGTCAGGAACAACACCGGCGCCTTCACGCCCGCGGCACGGATCGTCTTCAGGATGCTCAGTCCATCCAGTGACGGCAGACGACGGTCTAGTATGAGCACATCGTACGGCTCCGAGGCCGCCAGCATCAGACCATCGCGCCCATCCGCTGCAAGGTCTACGACATGGCCCTGTTGACCGAGCCCCTTGACGACATAGTTCGAGGTAGCCGTGTCGTCCTCGACCAACAGGATCTTCATCGCTGCCCTCCGCTGGGGACCATCCGCGTGACATCATGCACGCCACCACGTCGGGCGCCCGGTCCCTCGGGCGCACACCTATACCCGGACGAGCCGGCAATCGTAGCAGGCGACCACGGCGCCCGCCGACCGCACCGAGAGCCGCTCGGCCTGCTCGTGCCGGTAGCGCCCCCACCAGCACTCCCTGCCGACGCAGCGAGGCTGAGGGACAGGCCCAGAGGCGTAACGCCGGGGGCCAGCCGGGGAGGTCTTGAATGCTCGCATATCAAGCATCCTCATCGATTCGGCTTCGGATTCCGGTCTGGATTCGATTCGCCGCCCGGCGGGACTGGAGCCGGCCTGGTGCCAGTCTTCCTCGATAGCGCGAATCTGGCGGCCATGATGCACATCGAGGGTTCAACACGACCTGACCCTGGCTTTACCGAAAGTTGAGAATTGCGGCACGCAGCGCCCGATCGGGGCGGCTGGCAGCCCAGACAGTGCCTTACAGAAATTCAAACTGGCGGTACAAGCACGGTCAGACGCGCTTCGTATCCTGGTCCTCGCCCGATGCTCGCCGCCGACGACCGGCCGCGACGGACGCTACATGCAAAGACCCAGAGGACCCGCCCATGCAGACCCACCAGCCATCCGCGCGAGAACCGCTGTACAACAAGGTGCCCGAGGTCACCTTGTACTTCTGGACGATCAAGATCCTCGCGACCACCGTCGGCGAGACCGCCGCTGATTTCCTCAACGTCAACCTCGGCCTGGGGCTGAGCGGCACTTCGCTGTTCATGTCGATACTGCTCATCGCAAGCCTCATCGCGCAGGTTCGCAAGGACCGCTACGTGCCCGGCATCTACTGGCTGTCGGTGGTGCTGATCAGCGTCGTCGGCACGCTGATCACCGACAATCTGGTCGACAATCTCGGGGTGAGCCTGGAGACGACGACCGTGACCTTCAGCATCGCGCTGGCCGCGGTGTTCGCCATCTGGTACGCCTTCGAGAAGACGCTGTCCATACACACCGTCTATACCTTGCGGCGTGAGCTGTTCTATTGGGCCGCGATCCTGTTCACCTTTGCGCTAGGCACCGCCGCTGGCGATCTCGTCGCCGAGTCCTTGGGTCTGGGCTATGCTGCTTCCGGCGCCATCTTCGCGAGTCTGATCGCCTTGACGGCGGCCGCCCACTTCAAGCTGCGTATGAACGGCATACTCGCTTTCTGGGTCGCCTACATCCTGACCCGGCCGCTCGGCGCCTCCGTGGGTGATCTGCTGTCACAACCGGTCGCCGACGGCGGACTCGCGCTCGGCACGGTCGTGACCAGCGGACTGTTCCTGAGCATCATACTCGCGCTGGTGCTGTATCTTGCCCGGAGCCGCTCCGATCTGGAGCGCGTCGACACCGTCTCCATCGACTGAATCATAGGCTTCGTTCCCTGTGGTGCGACATCGTCAGCCAGGGAGTGCTCCCGACGGCATGGCCTGCACAGACTCGATTGTGTTACACCGAGAAGCTGCCAGTACGATGGTCGCCGAAATCAGCCCGAGAGTGTTCAGCAGCGCACTCGATACAGGAGCCGACATGAATGCCACCCACCCGATCTCCCCGCCCGTCACGCGTGAAGCACTGCGCGCACGCATCGATCGCGTGCCGAGAGTGGACCTGGCCCACCGCCCCACGCCCCTCGAAGCCTGTGAGCGGCTGTCCGCGGCGCTCGGCGGGCCGCCCTTGTATGTCAAGCGCGACGATCTGACCGGTCTCGCTCTCGGCGGCAACAAGCTGCGTCAGCTCGAGTTCCTGTTCGCTCGGATCCTCGAGCAGGGTGCCGACATCGTGGTCGCCGGCGCCTACAGCCAGTCGAACTGGTGTCGACAGATTACCGCTTCGGCACGCAAGCTGGGGCTGGACGTGGCCCTGGTGCTGCTGCACGGCGAAAAAGGTCCGACCCGACAGGGTAACCTGCTGCTCGATGCCTTGATGGGCGCCGACATCACGGTCATCGACGGCAACGATATGCAGAAGCTGCCCCCACATCTGGCCGATAAGGCCGAGTCGCTACGCCAGCAGGGTCGCCGACCGTACCTCATCGACCCGTTCTCCCTGGACATCCTCGCGCCCTCCACGATCGGCTACGTCGATGCCGCCTGTGAGATCGATGAGCAGCTCGAGGCGCTGGGTGTGCGGGCGCGGCACATCTACGTATGCGGCGCCAACATGACACCGGCCGGTCTGGCGTTGGGCTTTCGCGCGCTGGGCCGGCCGATCCAGGTGACCGGCGTATCTCCCGTGCGCTGGGACGAGCCACGCAACACGGACATCGCACGCATCGCGACCGCCGCCGCCCGACTGTTGGATCTGGACATGGAGCTGCAACCACAAGACATTCACAACACCGATGACTACATCGGGGAACGATACGGCGTGGTCACCCCAGCGGGCCGGGAAGCGATGCGACTGGCCGCACGCTACGAAGGGCTCATCCTCGACCCGGTGTACACCAGCAAGGCGCTGGCAGGCCTCATCGACCACATCCGTGGCGGACGCATCGGCCCGGACGAGCCGGTCGTGTTCGTGCATACCGGCGGCGTTCCGGCCCTGTTCGCCTACGCCGAGGACGTGCTCGTCGAGCCTTGAAACCCGGTCGGGGGGCTTTCAGCCGGCCCGCAGTCGGGCCACGCGTCACGGATACGGTACATGATCACAGCGCTTGCCATCTCGTCGCAGGTCGTGCGTGGTCACGTCGGCAACTCGGCCGCCGGGCCCGCGATGCGCATGCTCGGTGTGCAGACATGGTGTCTACCCACCGTCGTCCTGTCCAACCATCCCGGTCATGGCGCCGCGGCGGGGCTGACCATCCCCGCAACGGAGATGGCGTGCATGCTCGACACCCTCGACCAGCACGGCTGGCTCGACCAGGTGAACGGAGTTCTATCCGGCTACATCGCGCATCGCGACCAGGTCCAAGTCATCGCCGACGCCGTGCGACGCATCAAGCAACGCAATCCCGGCGTTGTCTATGCCTGTGATCCGGTCATCGGCGATACCCCCAAGGGACGCTATGTCGACGTGGAGGTAGCCGAGGGTATCCGCGAGGTTCTGCTGCCTCTGGCCGATCTGATAACGCCGAACCACTACGAGCTCGGCTGGCTGAGCAGGTCCACCCCGGGCGATCGCGACTCGACGCTACGCTGCGCGCGCGCGCTCGGCTGCGAGCGGGTGCTGGTGACGTCCACGCCTGCTCGGAACATGCACCGTCTCGGCACGATGCTGGTGTCGGCCGGCTCGGTGCATGAAGTCGAGACGCAACGGCTGTCGCGAGTCCCGAACGGCTGCGGCGATCTGCTCGCCGGTCTGCTGTTCGGTTGCCTGTTGCTGGGGCTGGAGGATTCCGTGGCGCTGAGCCGCGCCAGCAACCACCTGCAACGAATCCTGCATGCATCGGTTGCCGCGGGCAGCGATGAGCTGCTGCTGAGCCCGCAACTCGACTGATCCCGACCGCGCGTCATGCCAGGCTCGACGGCGAGCAATGTCACGGGCAATGTC
>JAGRHX010000235.1 GCA_020444775.1 Gammaproteobacteria bacterium | reverse complement strand
GGACCCACAGGTAGTACCAGGTGGCGTCGGCAACCGCGTTCCAGACATAGCTCGGCGTGCTCACGTTGATGACACCGTTCGGAGCGAGCGGCATGGCCGCGGCCGGCGGTCTGGCCGCGAGGAACGCGTAGTCCGTTCCGGGAGACCAGATACCGGCAATCTTGTAGAAGAAGCGTACGTAGAGCATGCGGCCGTCGGTGGGGAACTGATCGAACGTGTAGGTGGTTTGCGAACCGGTCAGCTCACCGCTGGTGCCTATGTCGTTGGCACCCTGGCTCGAGCCGAAGCTCAGCCAGTAGCCCTGCACGTTGTGGTCCATCGGATCCCACTGGAAGGTAGTGCTTCGGCCCGTGAAGCTCGAGCCCGCCGAGGGATTGACCAGACCGGGTAGTGGCAGGGCTGCGAATGCGGCAGATGCGTCTACCCGACCGGTGCCGTAGGTGTTGTCCTGCCCCGTCGGACCCAAATCGTGGGCGGTCAGCTGTATCGCGTAGCGGATCTCGGCCGGCGACGCGTCTGGGAAGGCCTCCTGAAGCAGTCCGGCAATCGCCGCGACATGCGGTGAGGCGCCTGAGGTTCCCAGCAAGCGGGTCGGAAATCCCCCTGCTCCGCTGACTGCGACATTGTCGACGGCCACCACATCGGGCTTCAGACGCTGGTCGGCACCAGGGAAATAGAGCTGAGCCGGTCCGCGAGAGCTGAACGGCTCGATGTCGTCCACACCTAGGTCCAAGGCATTGACCGCGCCTACCGTGAGCGCGCGTGGCACCGCGGCATGTCCGAAGATGCTGCCACGTGGAACGTTGTACTCCAGGGACACCCCGCCGGAGCTGCCGGCCAGGAACATCTCCAGCTGCCTGGGGGCGCCACTGTAGAGGTTGACCACAAGCTGACCATAGACGGGCGAGCCGGTCTGGTTCACGTAGTGAATGCCTTCCAGGGGATCCGTCGAGCCGTTCTGTGGGATCGTGCTGGCGCAGGTGCTGCAGAGAAGATTCGACAGCGACTCATCGAGCAGATACATGTCGTAGTCATTGCCAGACGCACCGAAGCGATCGTTCCACTGCAAGACGATCAGCAACTCCGCGCCGGGCTCGACGCGTATGCTCATGATCGGATCCGTGCCGGTGCCTGCCACCGCGCCGAAATCGTGGAGCGTCAACCCTTCCACGGTGATGCCCTGGAACCCGGCTTCGTAGTGCCCCAGCGCATCGTTGCCGGCGGAGGTGACGTAGGTCACGCGGTCGGCAATAGCTGCGACGGTCGAAGCCACGATACCGTCTTCGAAGTAGGGTGATGTGTATGACACCAGATCGTCGACGATGATGTCGGCCGCAAACGAGCTTTCCATCAGGTCGATACAACTCGTGAACTCGACCGTGGTCGTGGCCGCGCAGAACCCGAGGGTGGCCGCGGGCGCCAGATCGTGAACGATTTCCAGAAGCGCAACGCCTTCCTCGCAGCCTATACCCTGCACAGACCGGTCACAGTTGGTGGCTCCGAAGACCCGCACATCTGCGGGAAGCTCGCCGCTGGTCTGGGCCTCGAGCAGGCTGTTCGCGCCTACCGATATCACGCCGATGCGAACGTTCGACCCGCTCCAGCCGAGAGAACGGACCTCATCTGCCCTGAGCAGGCTGTCTCCCTCGCTCAGCACCACGCCGGCACGCGGCAACAGGTAGTCCGGTGGCGTGATTCTACGGACGAGATTCAGCCCGGCTAGCTTGCCTGCCTGCGCTGAGTCAATCCAGCCCTGGACGATCCCGTGAACGCTCGATATGGACTCGACCCGATACATAAGCGACGACATGTCCAGCTGTGCTACGTCAGTCGGATCCGAGCAATGCAGATAGACCTGGACCCGACGATCGGGTGATATGCGTGCGAATGT
>JAGRHX010000234.1 GCA_020444775.1 Gammaproteobacteria bacterium | reverse complement strand
CCATTTCCGGCATCCCCATCGTTGCCTTGCACGTCGGGCTCGGCCGCCGTCCCGTCCGCCAGCGATGACGGCTCGCTGGCGTCAAGCGCCTCGGGCCAGCCGTGTGCCTCGGCGGTCAGGCAAAGCGCCCAGACGTGCTTGCACAGCTCGCCGCGCTGGAAGTGCGGGCAGTTGCAGCCAGCGACCAGCGTGCCACTGTCCCGATCGCGCCATTTGAGGCTGACCTCGTAGACGTTCTGGGCGGTGCCGACCACCTCCGCCTGGATTCGATTGTCGTCCCAGAAGCTGAGCCGCACCCGGCTCAGGGCGAAATAGCGCGCGCCGCGCTGGCGCACGGCGCTGGCCAGATCCGGGGCGACGTAGTCGGTCCAGGATACGTTGGCGGTTGGGGATGGCGTCTGGCTGCTCGAGTCCACGCGGTGATCGTTGCGCTGGCTATCCGGCGCGGAACGCGGCTGACCGCCAGTCGGGCGCGCGGGCACCTCCTACTGGTCGACCATGACAGCGCTGTCGGCGCACGGCGAAAACGATCAGTGTATCGCGCATCGGCTGGAGTGTCTGGCTCCGCAGCTTCGATCGTGAATGATCATCGCGCGGATGTGCGTGGCGCAGACTCAACCCGAGCCGATCCGCACGGCCGCGATCAGAAGCAGCACCCCGGCACCGAGCAACAGAACCGTCAGCCAATCGCTGCCGGCGCCGGAACGGCGCTGTGGCAGGCGGCCATAGATCACCGCGCCGACCACTGTCGCCATGCCGAGTACCTGCCAGCCGCTCAGCACCTGGGCCAGCAGCAGATAGCCGAAGATGGCGCTGGCCACCGGCTCGACGTTCATCACCAATGCGGTACGCACCGGTCCAGCCAGGCTCACGGCGCTGAACAGCGAGATGAAGGAGAAGCTGTAGAACAGCGGACAGCCGATGAAGCCGACCCAACCGAGTGTGGTCCGCGGTAAGGCGAAAGCGCCACTCAGCGCACAGGCGAGCAGGTACACGGCGAAGCCCGTGATCAGCATACGCAACGTCACCAGCCGCGAATCGCCGTCGCCACGGACCCGGTCCGAGCACAGCAGCAGGGTGGTGAAGCACACGGCCGCGACCAGCGCGTGGCTGATGCCGAGCGCGTTGATCCGGCTGTCGCTCAGGTCCAGGACCAGGCTGAGGCCGTACAGCGCCAGCCCCAGCGCCAGCAGCGTACGCGAGCGCAGTGGCTCGCGTCCCAGTGCGGCGCTGGCGAGCGCGGTGAGCAGGGGAAAGGTGTAGAAGGTCACCAGCACCATGGCCAGTGGCATGTACTGGATGGCGCCGAGCAGGCCGTATGAGTAGCTTGCCAGCAACAATCCCAGCGCGAATGCGGCGATCGAGCGTCCGCGGCTGAGGCGCGCACCGGTCGATACCCGTTGCAGAAGCACCACCAGCACCAGCAGCGCGGTGCCGGTACGGACGGTGAGCATCGACAAGGCGTTGCTGCCGCCTTCGTAGGCGATGCGGGCCAGGGTCGAATTGGTCGCGAACGAGCAGGCGACGGCCACCGCGAGCAGCAGACCGCGGCCTTCCGGACCGAGTGTCAGCCCATCAAGACTCGACAATGGACCCGATGATGGGCGGTTCATCGCGCGCCTCAGCGTGCGTGGTTCAGCGCCACGTCGAACACATCGTAGTTGCGTAATCGGCGGTCTGGCGGCAGGTCCGGGGTCGGCCGGTTCAAGAACAGCGGTACCTTCTGCTCCGAAGTGCCTCCATGCGATCGTAGCGGCGCATCCAGCGCCGACAGGTCGTGCTGCTCCGGTGTGCTCCCAATCACATGGTGTGGGGTCGAGACTACGATGAAATCGCCGATTCGATCCTCGGCAAGATCGAAATGAATGGCCGCGTCATCGCGGGCCAGCATCAGATCCAGCCCCGGTTGGTCCTCGAGCAGGTCCATGACCTCGTCGACGTCCAGATCGGGCTGTAGATAGACACAGGCAAAGCTGCCCAGGGCACCGTGATGGACGACATAGGGATCGGTGATCGGCAGGATCACACGCGCCCGGCCTGCTCCCAGTCGCTCGTCGAGCAGGCTTTGCAGGAATACGATCTGGGCCTTGCCACCGGCATCGTGCTTGGCCTTCATGCCGTGGTCGGCGGTCAGCGCGATGATCGCGCCGCTGGCGTCCATGCGCGCCAGATGGTCGTCCAGCATGGCGCAGAAATCGTTCGCCACCGCGCTCCCGGGTGGGTGCTTGTGCTGGATGTAGTCGGTGGTGGACAGATAGATGATGTCCGGGCGCTGCTGCTCGAGCAGGGCCACGCCGGCGGCCAGCACGAACTCGCTCAAGGCGGCGCTGTAGACCGATGGCACCTCGCGCTGCAGCCACGCCGGGACGTCGCCTATGCCGTTGTCGTTCAAGCTGGCCTCGGCACTACGTTCGGCGGAGAAGCAGACGTCCTTGCCGCGGTCGTGGCACAGACCCTTGCCCAGCAGGGCACGCAGCTTGTCCTTGGCGGTCACCACCGCGATCCGGGCACCCGCCTGCGAGAATGCCTCGAGGATGGTCGGAACGCGCAGCAGCGCGGCATCGTTCATCATCACCGCTTCGCCGCTGTCCGGGTCCAGATAGAAGTTGCCACAGATACCGTGGTCACGCGGTGGCACGCCAGTGACGATTGACAGGTTGTTGGGATTGGTGAACGAGGGGATCACGCAATCGGCCAGTCGCCGCGTGCCCTGCGCCAGGGCGCGACTCAGATAGGGCATGCGCTGCGCCGCCATCGCGCGTTCGAGATAGCCGCCGCCGTCGCTCTGCGCGTAGTCCGGCTCGCAGCCGTCCACGCACAGGACCACGACGGGTCGGTCTGGCGAGCGGTACTCGCGGCCATTGACGCGAATCGTGTCACGCTCGCTCATCGATACACTCCCGTTCGTTCGTCTCTGCCGCCCGTCGCGCGGCGGCACGGATCCGCTCGTGCAGGCCAGCAACCGCGCGTCATGCTACGCGCGGGCCGTGGTGAGCGCAGCCGGCATTATGGAGCCGCGCATTGGCCATCGCCATGTCGGTTGGTGCAAGCTGTCGCCGGCAACCCGCTCAGTCGGCCGTCCTGCTACGCAGCTCGAAGGCCGCGCTCATCAGCGAGCGCGTGTAGGCGTCACGCGGTCGCTCGAAGATCTGCTCGGCAGGCCCATGCTCGACCAGGCGGCCCTGACGCATCACCAGCACCCGGTCGCTGAGCGCCCGGACCACCGCGAGATCGTGGCTGATGAAGACGTAGGCGAGCTGCCGGCGCTCCTGTAGCGCGCGCAGCAGATCGACGATCTGGGCCTGCACCGAGCGGTCCAGCGCCGAGGTCGGCTCGTCGAGCACGATGAGTCGCGGCTCGAGCACCAACGCGCGGGCGATGGCGATGCGCTGGCGCTGGCCGCCGGAGAACTCGTGCGGGTAGCGGTGTCGGGATTCCGGGTCCAGCCCGACCTCGGTCAGTGCCTTCACCACCAGTGCTTCCCGCTCTTGCTGCTCGGCGCCTATGCCATGCACATCCAGGCCCTCGGCGACGATCTGCGCGACCGACATGCGTGGGCTCAGCGAGCC
>JAGRHX010000233.1 GCA_020444775.1 Gammaproteobacteria bacterium | reverse complement strand
GTTGACGAACTCGGTCTCGCCGACCACCCGCAGCGTCTCGGGACCGCTGGTGCGGTACATGGCGCCGCACTCGATGAACACGGTGGAGACCACGTTGTGACCGGCGTAGACGTCGGCCAGGATCTCATCGAGTAGATACTTGTGGGCAACGCGCTCGGTGCGGAACTCCCACAGGTGGTGGTGCGGATCGCAGATGGGCAGGTCCGGCTCGAGGGTCTCCTCGATGACCTGGTCCAGCCACGGCTTGTTGGTGGAGGGCGTCATGATGGTTTCCTGGGGTGGGTGGTTTCCGGTGCGCGACGGCAGTTGCTCGTTGCTGGAGCCGGGCGCGTGCGCCGGGTCGGCGCCGCCGGGCCGCGAGACCTGGAGCGGCGCTGCCCTCGGGGGATTCTCCGTGGATCGGGGCCAGCGCTACAAGCCGGCCTGGCCAGGCCGTGGCCGTGCGTTCACCGGAGGCGGCGGCCGGTGCTGACGCGGGTCGCGATGCAGGGGCTTCAGCTCTCGAAGCCTTCGACGAAACAGAGCTCGACCTCGGCCGCGCCCTCGCGATGGCTGCGGGCATGCTCGTACTCCGGTGAGTGATACCACTGAAGCGCACGCTCCATGCTCGGCCACACCGAGACCACGTTGCGGGGTCGATGCGGTCCCTCGATCGTTCGGGTCTCACCGCCACGTACCAGGTAGTGTCCGCCATAACGTTCGACGGAAGGCCCTGCCAGACGCGCGTACTCGGCGTAGCGTGCCTCGTCGGTGACGATGATCCGGGCAATCATGTAGACGCTCACATCGGTCCTCCTCGGTTCGACGGTCGGGGTCAGTCCGCAGCCTCTGGGATCGGGCCCGCGCAGTCAATCGTCGCGGCGCGCCGTCCGGTCCCGCCGAGGTGCTCGTGGGGCTGATATCCTGAGTGATGCGCGGTCTCATACCGTCCGTGGCCGCCGCGCTCGGCTACACCACCTGTGCTGACCGCCCGGGGCGTTGGCCGAGTGGGCGGATGTGATTGGTCAGGGTGATGGGTCGGTGAGTGAGCAGATCAAGGTCGTAACCTACAACATCCACAAGGGCTTCAGCGTCGGCAATCGCAGGTTCGTGCTGCATGGCATCCGCGAGGCCTTGAACAAGTCGGCGGCGGATCTGTTGTTTCTTCAGGAGACGCAGGGCGAGCACAGTCGTCGCGCGCATCGACACGTCGATTGGCCACGCCAATCCCAGTACGAGTTCATCGCCGATCAGAACTGGCCGCATCACGCCTACGGACGCAATGCGATCTACGATGCCGGGCATCACGGCAACGCCATCTTGAGCCGGTTCCCGTTCATCGAGTGGGAGAACATCAACGTCTCGACCATGGCGCGGGCCAGCCGCAGCGTGCTGCACGGCGTGGTCAGGCTGAGCGCCGCCACCCGGCCGCTGCACGTGGTCTGCATCCACTTCGGCCTGTTCGCCTCCGAGCGACGCAGACAGGTCGACGTGCTGTGCGATCGGATCGATGCCCACGTGCCAGCCCATGAGCCGCTGATCGTCGCGGGCGATTTCAACGACTGGACCGGTCAGGCCAACCTCGAGCTCGCCAGCCGGCTGGGCTTGACCGACGTGTTCGACCATCTGCACGGCCGCAACGCGCTCAGCTTCCCGGCGCTGTGGCCGGTGTTGCCCATGGACCGCATCTACTTCCGGGCCTTGCAGCCCCTACAGGCCACGCAGCTGCATGGCGCCGCCTGGCGCCGTCTGTCCGATCACGTGCCGCTGATGGCGACCTTCGAGCTCGGGGAGACGTGGCTGTCATGAGCGATGCACGCCTCAGCGTGCCAAATCTGATCACCGGGCTGCGGGTCCTCGCGGCGCCGGGCTTGCTGTGGCTGGCCTGGCACGGTCGCTCGGATGCGTTCCTGGTGCTGCTCGCCCTGGCGCTGGCCACCGATCTGGTGGATGGACCGATTGCACGGTTGTACGGGCAGGTCTCGACCTTTGGCGCACGTCTGGACAGCTTCGCCGATTTTCTCATCTACGCGACGGTGACCTTGGGGGCCTGGTGGCTGTGGCCGGACTTCGTGCGCGCGGAGCTGCTCTGGATCGGTCTCATCGTCGCCAGCATCGTCCTGCCGACCCTGGCCGGAATCGTCAAGTTCCGGACCATCACCAGCTATCACGTCTGGAGCGTGAAGCTCGCCGCCGTGTTGACCGGGGTCTCGCTGTATCTGGTGCTGCTCGGTGGCCCCGCCTGGCCGTTTCGGATCGCGGCGCTGGTCTGCGCGATTGCCGCCTTGGAGGAGCTGGTCATCACCGTGCTGCTGGACAGGCCGTACAGCGACGTGCGCTCACTGTTCGCCCTGTCGCGGCGGGCGGCGGCGGAACGGGATCGTTAGCAGGAACGAGTCGGACGCGGTCCGCCACACCGTCGCGGGACGGTGTGGCGGACTCGGGCGGGGGGCAGGCCCGTAGCTCAGGGCCCGTAGCTCAGGGCCCGAAGGGGACGGGCAGATAGGAGATGCTGCCTATGATGAACAGCGGCTCGGTGCGGATGTTGATGTCATAGCGGTTGCAGCTGCCGCTACCGCTGCCATGGACCCGCACGTAGTAGGTGCCGGATGCCAGGTACTTGGAGATGGACTCGCCGTTCCCGGTGCCGGTCGAGCTGGCCACCAGGGTGCCCGAGCTGTTGTACACGGCGAGGTTGATGTTACCGGCGCTGTGGGTGAAGCCGGCGTCCACCTTCAACACACGCCACGGCGGCACGGTGACCCGGTAGTAGTCGCTCTCGTTGTCCTGATCGATGCTCAGCTGATTGCGGACGAACGGCAGACTGACGCTGGTTGCCGCAAAGCGGCTGTCGTTCGGCTCATAGCTGTCCTCGGAGAGCAGGATGGTCAGCTGGGTCGGCGTGAAGGTGTTGCCCACGTACGGCACGCCGTTGGTGAAGACCACCGCGTTGTTGCCCTCGAAGCGCTCGTTCCAGGCGCCGTTGTCGTCGATGATGCCGCCGATGTAGCGGGTCGTGCAGTCGCCGACGCTCGGAATGGTCGCGCTCCAGTCGAAGGTGCTGAAGGTGAAGGTGCCGAAGGAACCCCAGCTGCCGGTGTTCAGCCGCTGATCGCCGGTGCTGATGATGCTGTTGGTGGACAGATACACACCGAATCGCAGGCTCGAGTTGAATGACTGCGAGCCGCGGTTCTCGACCGTGATGTTGCGTAGCTCGATGGTGTCACCCTCGCGCAGCGTGGTCGCGCTCATCGACATCCAGCGCGGCACCGCACCGTCGTGCCACTTGTTGTAGATGGTCACGTCGCGCTCGGTCACCGTGGTGGCGTGCTGGCGCACGCCGACCCGATCGTCCATGTACAGGGTTTCGTCGCGCAGGAACTTGCTCTGCCCGCTGTTCTGCATCGACAGATAGCCGTTGTAGTGGCCGAGGCCGCGCACGTGTCCGAGCTCGTGGAGCACGGTGGATTGGAACCAGTTGTTGTCGTCCGGCCCCAGGCTCCAGGGCAGGGTCGGGTCCAGGGTGACGTCGCACTCCTTGATACGTCCCGTCCAGAAGCTCGAGTAGCAGATCGTCCACGCCAGGGCGTTGGAGTAGGACAAACCATACTCCGAGTTCAGCCCGGCCTCGCCCAGGAAGCCGATGGTGTTGTCCCCATCATTGGAGCCAAACGAGAACTGCGGCGAGTTGCTGATCCGGAACGGGTGCGAGTTGTTGGTGGTGTCCAGCTGGTTCCACTCCGACATCTGGAACTGAGCGGGGTCACTGAAGGTGCCCGCGGGCAGCAACACATCGTCCATCACGATGTTGTCGCCATCCGGCCACCAGTTGTTGATGTTGTACGCGGACGAGGCTGTGCTGGCCAGCACCAGGGCGCTGGCGAGCAGCTTGCGTGCGATGCGCTTGTTGGCTTCCGTGCTCATTTACCTGCCTCCTTTGCAGCATGTATCGCGTCGATGAATTCACCGACGGTGAGGGCCGGTCTCAGCCGTTCCCAGTATTCGGCGACCTCGGGGCTGGTGCGCGCCAGCGCACCGCGAGCGTTGTCTGGAACCGGCGCCGCGCCGAGTCGCATCTTGCTCTGCTCGCGAATGTCGAGGGCCAGCTGTAGGCGGTCGTCGATCACATCGGCGACCAGCGCACCATCGGCATTACGCAGGACCTGCTGGCCGGTGTACTCGTCCACGCCGATCTGGAAGAAGCCCTGGTTCACACCCATCACCGGATCGGCCACCTCGCCGTAGCCCGGTCGCAGGAACAGCATGTAGCGCTCACCGGTCTTGAAGGTCGGCATGCCGTGGACCGTCACCTGTAGCTCGCCGTCGTTGCCGCCAGCGACTATGAGCTTGATGGTCGACTCACCCTTGCCCTCGACCCGGTGCTCGACATCGAAGGTAATCTCGGTGAACAGCATGCGACCGCCTTCGACGGTCTCGATGGCCTCGGCGCGGTTGAGCTCGGCGTCGATGGCCTCGGCCACGGCGCGGCCGTCCTTGGTCTGCTCCTGCTCGCTGTACGGCGCCAGCGAATCCTTCTTCACGTCGTCCTTGCGGATGTCGTTGCCGAGCGCGAGCACGCGTTGCTCGACCACCTTACCGATGACGATCTCCTGCGCTTGCGTCGCCATTTTGGTGAATCCCATCGGTCTGATGGTGCTTGCGCCGACGATGCCGGGGAGCATCGATGCGCAGAGAATCAACACGGCTGTCGAATGTCTGGTCATCATCCCTGTACCTCTTGGAAGAAAGTGCATTGCCCTTGCACGGTGCAAGAAGCGCTCGCTCCGGCGCCGCGTCTGAAGGCGCGCTCAAGATAGGTGCTGACAGGGCGTGATTCCGTGAAGTGCGTCAACCCAGACAGGGTGATTCGCCCGGGATGTCGGATGGTTCACACTCAACACCCCGGATGCGCGCGTTTTGTGGACTGGCTCACGGGGAGCGGCGGGTGTCGTCGTGTCGGGTCGGCGTGGGCGGGATGGGCTCAGCGCTGAGCGACCCCGGAAACGCGATGTACGTCACGCTCCGGGGTGGATCGGTTGGCGGGATGGGGCGGCGCGGCGGCGCTCCTCAGGGCTTGCGCGCGCGATGATAGTTGTCCATCGCTACCTGTACCATCGGTCGGCGTCTGGCGTTCGGATCGCCGATGTACGAGTCGGGATCGTACTCACCCATCCGTGCCAGGGTGTAGTACGCATGCGCGGCGGTTGTGTGCGCGGTGAAGCCCTGGGTCTCCTCGGCGTGATTGACCGCGAGCTTGGACATGCGCATCAGGAACGGGTCGTTCTGCGCCACCTGGGTGGCCCAGGCCAGGGTCTTCTCGAGCAGCTCGTCCGACGGGTAGACCCGGTTGACCAGTCCCAGGTCCATGGCCTCGCGGGCGTCGATGAACCGGCTCTCGAACAACAGCTCCTTGGCCTTGCGTGGATGCAGGTCCCAGGGCAGGGCGAAGTACTGGAAGTGGCTGCCGAGGAACATCGCGTCGTCGGCGGCGAAGATGCAGTCGCAGGCCGAGGCGATCATCCAACCGCCAAAGATGCAGTAGCCTTGCACGGCGCATACCGTGGGCTTGCTCACGTTCCGCCAGCGCAGGGTGTTGGCGTAGAACTGCTCATAGGTGCGTTCGTACCAGCCGCGTATGCCCTCGCGCCAGGGCCGCTGCGCGCGATCGGCGCGCTCCTCCTCGGTGCCCAGATCGTGCCCGGCCGAGAAATGATCGCCTGCGCCGGAGAGCACGATCACATTGACGTCTGGATCCTGGTCGGCGAGCGCGAAGGCACGATCCAGCTCCTCGAGCATGACGCGGCTCTGCGCGTTGCGATAACGCGGGCGATTGGTGCGAATGTGCGCGACCTTCTCAGCTACGGTATAGAGTATCGTCTCGAAACCCTGATCGCTCATGCGTCCTCCACCTCCAAGGTTCTGCGCCCGGCCTCATGCCGGGCGCGTCGGTGTTCCACGGCCGTTCGGGTGCTTACCGGGTGTCACGCTTCGAGCCGATCCGGCGCCGGGCGTGCCCAGGCCTTCTCCTTCTCACGCAGGAAGCGGAAGTTGTAGGCGCGCTCGTACTGGGGCGGGCTCGCGGTCTCGGCGTCCAGCGCGGCGGCGGCACGCTGCGCCCAGTGCGGGTCGAACAGCAGGCCGCGCGCCAGGGCGACCATGTCCGCCTCGCCAGAGCTGACGATGCGTTCGGCGTGATGCGGATCGTAGATCATGCCTACCGCCATGGTCGGCATCTCGGTCTCGCGGCGGATCTGCGCGGCAAAGCGCACCTGATAACCTTCACCCAGCTCGATCTTCTGGGCCTCGGTGATGCCGCCGCTGGAGGCGCAGATGTAGTCGCAGCCCAGGCTCTTCAAGCGGCGGGCGAACTCGCAGGCATCTTCCGGCGTCCAGCCGTGCTCGGCCCAGTCGGTAGCCGAGACCCGCAGACCCATGACCTTGTCCTCGGGCCACACCTCGCGCATCGCCGCGAACACCTCCAGCGGGTAGCGCATGCGATTCTCCAAGGTGCCGCCGTACTCGTCGTTGCGGGTGTTGGCGATGGGCGAGAGGAACTCGTGGAGCAGATAGCCATGAGCGCCGTGCACCTCGACCAGATCGAAGCCGATGCGGGCCGCGCGACGGGTGGCGTCGACGAAGGCCTGCTTGACCACTTCCATCTCGGCGCGGTCCATGCTGCGTGGCGTGTGCCAGCCCTCGGTGTGTGGGTTGGGTGAGCTGCTCACCGTCTCCCAGGCGCCCTGGTCGGCACGCAGCGGGTCCCGACCTTCCCAGGGGCGATGGGTCGAGGCCTTGCGTCCGGCGTGGGCGAGCTGGATACCGAGCCGGGCCTGGCCGAACTCCCGGCAGAACCGGATCACCCGCTCCAGCGCGGCCTCGTTCTCGTCACACCAAAGACCCAGGCATTCGCGGGTGATACGACCACGCGGCTCGACCGCGGCGGCCTCGGTGATCACCAGGCCGATGCCGGAAGTGGCGAACTGGCCCAGATGCATCAGGTGCCAGTCCTGGGCGTTGCCATCCACCGCGCTGTACTCACACATGGGTGAGACCACCGTGCGGTTGGGGAGGGTGACGCCACGCAGGCGATAGCTGGAGAAAAGCGCGCTGCTCATGATGCTCGGGTCCTGTGGTCTGTCGCGTAGGAGTGTGTCGCGTTGGGATGGGACGCGGCGAGCGGCGCCGCTCGAGGCGCCGGGCCGGTCGATGGTTGGTGAAATCGGCGCAGAGTTTAGCGCACCGACAAAGTCCGCGGTGGTACCGGGCCCGGGACGTGGCGCGAGACGTCGTCTGGGATGACGGCAGGGGTGTCGAGTGTCTCAGCAAGCCGCGCGCAGCACGTCGCGATGCGCGATCAGGAATGCCTCCAGGTCCAGCGGGGCGCGACCGGTCACACGCTGCACCGTGTCGGACAGCGGCGCGGCAAGCCCGGCCTCGAAGCCGGCATAGAACTCGAGCACCACCTCGATACGCCACGCCGGCGTGCCCAGGGCACGCAGTCGCTCGGCCATCTGCTCGGGGCTGATGGGGTCGTGACGGACCGGACGCTCCAGCACCGTGGACATCGCCCGCGCGACCTCGTCGAAGCCGACGGCCCGCGGGCCGGTGACCAGGTAGCGCGCGCCGGCCTGCGCGCGGTCGAGCAGACCGCGGGCGGCGACCGCGGCGAGGTCGCGTGCGTCGACCATGGCGATACGGCCATGCTGCAGCGGCACGGCGAGGCGCTCGCCCTGGACCGAGTGCGGCTGCAGGCGCAGCAGGTTCTGCATGAAGAAGGGCGGACGTAGTAGCGTTGCCGGCAGTCCCGCGGACTCGATGTGTGCCTCGATGGCGGCGTGCCAGCGTCCGCTGCGCGAAGCCGAGTCCAGCGCGGTCATGAAGCCGGAGATCTTGACCACGTGTGCGGATTTGCCCGACGCCTTCGCGGCATTGGCGAGCGCGTCGACGAGATTGCCTTGCTGGCGGACCATCTCGGGCGTCGCCGGGGAGACCAGCAGTACCGCATCCATTTGCTCGACGGCCGGCGCCAGGCTGGCCAGATCGTCCAGATCGGCTTCGATGAGCGTCACGCCGGCCGTGCTCAGGGACTGCGCGCGTTGCCGATCGCGAACCAGCGCATGTAGCCGGCAGCGGCCGGCGAGATCCGCTTCGTTGCTCGCGGTGCCGAGCAGACGCGCCACCTCGCCACCGACCAGACCGGTTGCGCCGGTCAGCAGCACGTTGATCATCGTTGTCTCCCGGACGGTTGTCTCCCCGCTGTCTCACGCATTGCCGTGCCGGTGACGGGGCCAGTTCGAACGGCCTGTGCCCGGTCGCGCGACGGGTACGCGTGACTGAAGGTGCATTCTCATCCAGCATGTATGGCAGTTGGAAGTGTAGGAGGATGGTCGATGAGCGAGACGATGGCGCAATTACGCAAGGTCAGCACCGCCACGTTGACGATGGTGCTGATCAAGAACGGTATCCGCAGCAGCTGGCTGCGCGGCCCGAAGCCGCTTGATCCGATCGATGAACGGGTAGTGGGGCCGGCCTTCACGGTGCGTTTCGTGCCGGGGCGAGACGATCTGTGCGATCCGGCCAGCTACGCGGCGGACAACGCGTTGCGAGACGCCATCGAGGCCGCGCCGGCCGGCTCGGTGCTGGTCATCGACGGCCGCGGCCATCCCGATGCCGGCACGCTCGGCGACATCCTCATCGCGCGTTTGCGTGAGCGTGGCGTGATGGCCGCGGTGACCGATTCACCGGTGCGCGACGTGGACGAGATCCGCAAGGTCGGATTGCCGGTGCTGGCCTGTGGGGTCGCGGCGCCACCGAGCATCGCGGGTCTTGCCTATGCCGGCTACGGCGACATGATCGGTTGCGGCGGGGTCGCGGTCTGCCCCGGCGATCTGATGGTGTGTGACAATGACGGCGCGGTGGTGATACCCGCCGCGCTGGCGGCCAAGGTCGCGGCCGAAGCGATCCAGCAGGAGCTCTTCGAGACCTATGTGCAGGAGCGCGTGCAGTCCGGGGCCAGCGTCATGGGTCTTTATCCACCCGACGAGCAGTGCTTGCGTGATTTCGAACGCTGGACGCAGTCTCTGGACCGCTGAACGGTGTCCTCGACGCCGGACAACGACGGTGGTCACCGGCAATCGGTGGCCTCAGCGGTCGCCATCGAGCGCGTGAGCCGGAGCCACCCGAAGGAGGGCTGGTGCTGTTCTGTTTCGACTACGATGGCGTGATCGTCGATTCCTTCGACGTGTTGCTGCGCTACTGTCAGGCCGGGCAACGTGCCATCGGTGTCGGTCGCCAGCCCCGTGCCGAGGATCTGCGTAGCATCGGTTCGCTCACCTTTGACGGACTGGCCGAGCACATCGGTATAGGCGTCGCGGATCGGGCGCGCTATCGCGCGGCAATCTTCGAGCTGCAGCGCATGGAAGGCTGGCCTGTGCGCCCCTTCGACGGTATCGAATCGGCACTGTCGGATCTGGCGTTGGAGCATCGGATCGTGATCGTAACCGCCGCCGATTCGGCGACCGTCACCCGGTCACTGGAACAGCATGGGCTGATGGTGCACGTGACCCGGGTGCTCGGCGCTGAGTCGGGCACGAGCAAGTCCGAACGCATCGGCGAGGCGATGCGCGCGCTTCGGCAGCGTCCGGATCAGACCGTGATGGTCGGTGATGCCATCAGCGACATCCGCGAGGGCAAACGCGCCGGCGTGCGTACCGCCGCGGTCGCCTGGGGCTATCAGCCCGAGCATCTGCTGCGCGCGCAAGACCCGGACTGGTTCTTGCGGCAACCGGCCGAGCTCACCGGTCTGGTCGAGCTGGCGGCGGGCACTGGCGCGGGCTGAGCGTCCCGGTGACCCGGCGCGCTCAGGCA
The DNA here is from genome assembly GCA_020444775.1 of Gammaproteobacteria bacterium. The sequence goes on along the minus strand of JAGRHX010000233.1, from coordinate 343 downwards.
GCCTGGCTGCGAACCCAGGTCTCCTGGACGATCAGCGCATCGGCGCTGGCTCGATGTCGGGTCAGGCCGAGATCGAGCACGACCTGATCGCGGATCGAGGCCCAACCCAGCAGCTGGGGCTCGGTGATGATCAGCTCGATGGGGCTGAGCCAGAAGCCGGGTGAGGTGCCGGCGGCCTCGAACAAGCGGGTCAGCCACGGTTTGTCCAGCACCCAACAGTCGCTGTAGACGGTGGTGCCGTGGAGGAAGCGGTTCAACTCCAGGGCGATGAGATCAGCCGCCACGCCGCGCTCGAGCAGGGTCTCCATCATGTAGGTGGCGACGTTGCCGGCGCCCTGCATGG
>JAGRHX010000232.1 GCA_020444775.1 Gammaproteobacteria bacterium | reverse complement strand
CGTCGTTGTCGATGGACTGGATACGAAACGGATAACCGCTCGCCGGCTGAAGCGCGGAGGCCTCGAAGGAAAGCAATGACGAGTCGAGATCGGTGACCGTCTCCGGCTCGCCGAAATGGGCACGGTAGCCGGCCAGGTCCCCGGCACTGTTCGGCGAAGACTGCCAATGAACAATGACCCTGTCCGCATACGATTCGACTGCGAGCGCGGACGGTGGCTCAGGGCCGATGACATCGCTCAGCGTCGTCGATACCGGGGTGACCGAGCCGTTGGCGTTGCCCTTGGTGTCCACCGCGACAACGGCAAACCAGTATGCCGTGTTGCGGGTCAGATCCTCGATGCGGTAGGTGAACGTGCCGGCGGCCAGCTCCGCGATGGGTGTCAGTGCGTCGACCTGGGTGAAGACGCCACCGGCCGCATAGATACGATAGCTGGCAACATCGCCCTGAATCGCCTCATCGTAGCCGGTCCAGTCGAGCAACGCGCTGGTGCCGTTGCCGGCGCCGTCGACGAGCAGGGCCGTCACTGGTAATGGTGACGTCTCATCGTAGACGATGGTTGTCGTCACCGGTGGGCCTCGATTGCCGGCGGCATCCCGAGCCCGAATCGTGTAGGAATTGATCCCCTCCACCAGTGTCACTGTATAGGACCAACTCGTCGCCGCGCCCAGAGGCACCACCACCTCGTCACTGAACAGAATGGCGGTGTCGGCCTCCTTGGTCCCCGTGAGCGCCTGAATGATGAAGTTCGTGGGGCTCGTCACAGGGTTCAGCGCCGGCGCGGCGGGAGGTGTCATGTCCAAGCGGAAGCTCAGATCATAGCCCCGGTTATTGCCCGCCACGTCCGCTGCCGTGATCCGGGCGCTGTAGCTACCCTCTGCCAGCGCTTCGTCCGGCACGAACACCACCGTGGTTCCGCTCTCGACCGACCACTGCCCCGCGACGGACTGTCCTTGTGCATCCAGGAACTGCGCCGATGCCAGTGTTGTCGGAATGTCGAGCTGCGTCGTCGGCTCGAGGAGCAGGAATGCGATCCGGGCCGGGCGCACGTTGATAGCACCATTTCCCGGTTCCGTACCGGCAAGCTGGGGCGCTTGGCGGTCGAGGACGATGGAGAACGGCACATCGACGCCGCGGTTTCCTGCGGCATCGCGAGCGAACAGCACATGATCGTTCTGCCCCTCGAGCAGCGGGAGCGGGTACGACCAAGTCGTCTGCTCATCGATGGGAACGATCAGGATGCCGTCGAGCCAGATACCGGACTGTGACTCTTTCGTTCCGGTCAATGTCTGGGGGGTGGCTTGCGTAGGAGACTGAACGGGGTCGAGCGCCAGCCCCACCGGCGCCGTCTGGTCCACGGTGAATTCGATGCTGGCGGCGGCGCTATTGCCCAGCGGTGAATCGGTCGGGGTCAGGTCCAGGCGGTAGACCCCGTCAGCAAGTGCCACGTCTGGCACGAAGCTGACCCGATTGAATCTGACATCCCAGGTGCCCGACACAAGTTGCCCGGTGCCAGACGTCAGCACGGCGCTTGCAAGCGTTGCTGTTGCATCGATCTCGGTCGTCTGCTCGAGCAAAGTCAACTCGACGAGCGACAAAGCGTGAGCAACATGAGCGCCGTCCGCTGGGTTGGATGAGAACAGGCGCGGTGGAGTCGTATCCAGCACAACCCGCACCGAGACCACATCGCTGGTCAGACCCTCGGGGCTGCGTGCCTGAATCGTGAGCGCGTTGGTCCCTTCGTGCAGGGTCAGCGCATAGGACCAATCAATTTGGTCATCCGGTGCCACGGCGACCATTCCATTGACCAGTATTGCCGTCCCCGCATCCTTGCTGCCCTGTAACAGCTGAACGCTCTGCGTCGTGGGTGTGGCCACCGGTTGCAGAGTCGGCGAACCGGGTCGCTGGTAGACCGCGAGCCAACCTGAATAATCGACCGTACCTTTGGCTGGATTGTCGCGGGTGTCATAAACGGCTGGTAGATTCTGTGGATTGGGCAAGGCATTGATGAGGTTCGTGGT
>JAGRHX010000231.1 GCA_020444775.1 Gammaproteobacteria bacterium | reverse complement strand
GCATCCTGATCCCGCCGTCCATCAATCTGATCATCTACGGTCTGCTCACCGACACCTCGGTGCCGAAGCTGTATCTGGCTGGCTTCATTCCCGGTCTGATCCTCGCTTTGCTGTTCATGCTGACCGTGATCGTCGCGGTGATGATTCGTCGTCCATGGGGTGGTCACCCGGTCGAAACCAGCTGGCCGGATCGCTGGCGTAGCCTGCCCGACCTGCTGCCGCCGCTGTTCGTGTTCGTGATCGTGGTCGGTTCCATCTATGCCGGCGTCGCGACCCCGACCGAAGCAGCCTCTGTCGGTGTATGCGCTTCCCTGATTCTGGCGGCCTGCTTCAAGTCGCTGAACCTGAACATGCTGCGCGAAGCCATCGAGGGTACCTTGAAGACCACGGCGATGGTCATGCTGATCGTGTTCGCGGCGCTGTTCCTGAACTTCGTGCTCGCGGCGGTGGGCATGACCGGCAAGCTCATCGACTTCATCGACAATCTGGGATTGACCCCGAACGAAACCCTGTGGGTCATCATCGGCTTCTATCTGGTGCTCGGCTGCTTCATGGAGACGCTGTCGATGCTGATCACCACCACTCCGTTGATCGCACCGATCCTGGTCAACATGGGCTTCGACCCGGTCTGGTTCGGCATCCTGGTGACGATCCTGCTCGAGACCGCACTGATCACACCACCTGTTGGGGTGAACCTGTATGTGGTGCACGGGGTGCGCAACGGCGGTTCGATGAACGACGTGATAATCGGCACCCTGCCGTTCGTGATGACCATGTTCGTCATGATCGTGTTGCTGGTGTTGTTCCCCGATATCGCCCTGTTCCTGCCCGAGCTGTTCAGCGACTGATTCCAGCCGGCAGGTAGTCGATACCACTCGAGAACAAATGAAAAAGCCGGGACCCGCAATGGATCCCGGCCCATTCTGACTACCGTGCGAGCACATGGTCCGCGGCGCGCATTCGGCGCCGCGGACCCATGGCCCTACTTCTCGGCAATCATGCCGGCGACCTTGCCAGCCGTCTCGTTCCAGTCCTTCACGCACTGCTCCGAGCAGCGTGCCGCCCAGTTCTTCAGCACGTGCTCCTTGAGCACCTGAGCGCGCAGCTTCAGATCCGCCTCGTTCGGCTCGGTGATCACCACCTTGCCGGGCTCACCGCGCGAGCAGGGCCCGGAACCGGTCAGGCAGTGCAGCGCCTCCTCGTCCTCGTTCTCGGCGCCGACCCACATCTCGTCCTCGAGCCGATTGGCCTGCTCGGTGAAGAACGCCTTGGTCTCGTCATTGAACGAGTTCCACTTCTTCATGTTGAACGCGAAGAAGGCCAGGCCCATGCCGACACGTACCTTCATGGCGTGCGTGATCACCTCGTGCCATTTACCGTTGTAGGCCGGCATGGTGCCGGTGATGCCACAGTCGGCGACACCCTTCTGCAGGGCCGGGACCACCTCCGCGAACGGAATCGTCACGCTGGTGCCGCCCAGACCTTCGACGAAGTCGCCGAGCGTGGTGGCATAGACCCGCACCTTCTTGCCGCTGATGTCACTGAGCTTGGTGACATCAGCGTTGCAGAAGATCATCTGACTCGGGAACGGATAACTCATCAGGTACTTGAGGCCGTACTTCTTCGCGAACACCTTCTCGAGCACCGGCTCGTAGGCCTCGACCAGCTTGCGAGCCGACGCGAAGTCGTTCGATATCGACGACAGATCGGCACCTTCGATCTCCGGTGCGTCGGAGGCCACGTATCCATAGGAGCCGAACACCGCGTCGAACACACCGATCTTGGTCAGACGGGCGGTCTCGAACCCTTTGAGACCCAGCTCAGTGATTGGATTGATCTCACCGGTGATCTTGCCACCGCTGAGCTTACCCAGCTGCTCGTCGATGAACGGCTTCTCGAAGGTATAGAACGGCGGCAGGTTGTGCCAGGTGCCGACCACCTTGAGATGCTGCTTCTGCAGGTCGGCCGATGCGCCAGGTGCCGCGAGGGTCGCCGCGAGCGCCACCGCGCCCGCAAACAATCCGGCTCGAAGATTCACCATGCTCCACTCCTCTACATAGACTCTTTGGACCAATGAACGGACGACCCCATCATCGAGAATCGCCCGAGGACTCGTGCAGGCGGTCTACCTGCCCTCGCTTGCGCACGCCGTGCCCGGCGCCGCGCTCGATTCCATTCAGACCTGTTCGTTCCATCTGGGGGACCCCTTGAAGCCCGGCCGAGTCGATGAAGAGACACCGCCAGCCCATGCCTGAAAGCACCCGGCCAGGCAATCGCCGCCCTGCCCATCAACGGTCAGGGCCAGCGCGACGCGCGTAGCCGTGGTCTGTCCAGGCGCCGGTCACCGAGCTTCGGAAGCGCTTCTAGCACATCTGAGAGGCCTTGGACAGGGTTTCCGAACACGACCAACATCATTCGACTCGATACCGTTCCACCGCGTCCAGGTCGAGCTCCAGACCATGACCCGGTGCGTCGATGGGCGCCATCTCACCGTCACGTGGCACGGGCATATCGACCAGGATCTCCGCCGAGCGCGGCATGTACTCGACCTGGTGACCGACCGGTGTCGCCGCAAGCAGATGCACGTGCACCTCCGGCACCACGTGTCCACAGACCGGCACCTGAAAAGCTTGCGCCAGCGCCGCTATCCGTCGCCATGGCGTTATGCCGCCGACGCGTGCCAGATCGAGGATGACCACGTCCAGAGCCCGCGCCTGGAAACAACGCCTGAACTGATCCAGCGTGTAGTAGTGCTCACCACCGGTCACCGGGATCTGCAGGCTCCGCGCCAGCTCGGCCAGCGCCGTCAGGTTCTCGTGATGGACCGGATCCTCCAGCCAGCGGGCGCCGGCCGCCTGCAACGCGGGCCCGATCTGCATCGCCCGGGTCGCGCTCCAGCCCTCGGTCGCGTCCACCCACACCTCGACGCCGTCACCGGCAGCATCACAGGCCGCCGCAACCCGCTCGGCCTGCTCGGCGGCACCCGCCGTATGGCTGAGGCGCAGCTTGACTGCGCGAAATCCGGCTCGGGCATGCTCGGCCACCGAGGCCTGCAGAACATCCACTGGCAGGCTGTACCAGAGACGATCGCTGGCATAGGCGGGGACCCGCTCGGCGTAGCCACCGAGCATCCGGAACAAGGCCTGCCCCTGCAAGCGGCCGGCCGCATCCCAGACAGCGATGTCCAGTGGGGTCATGGCCCAGTGCAGCAGGCCGCCGGGGCCGACCCAATCCGCACGCCGTGCCATCTGTGCCCAGATCGCCTCCGGGCGGCTGACCGGCATCCCGACCAGCGCAGCCGCGAGCTCGCGACTGGCGCTGGCGATGGTGCCGATGAGCTCACCACGTGGCTGCACGATGTAGCCAAAACCCTCGACACCGGACTCGGTACGCACTCGCGCCAGCACCTGCCAGTTGGCATCCACCCGGTTCTGCGCGGCGCTGTAGCTCGCGCTGACCGGCGTTTTCAGCACGTCGACCCGAACCTCGACTATGCGGCTCATATCGATATGCCCCTGCCCGTCCGAGCTTGCATGTCCGTCCCCTTTTCCAGGTTGACCGAGATCCCAGGTTGACCGAGCGACATTGCCTGGGCGCGACATTGCCTGGCCGACCGGCCCGGCCCGTAGAGCGTAGCGCAGGGCGAAGCTCTGGTGCACCGCATCGATGACGCGGGTCTGACCGGAGCGTCGACCACGATCACCCAGCGCGGTGACCATGGCTGCTGCCGGCTCATCCCCCTGGAGCCCGGCCATCAACACCACCAGACTCGCCCCGATGAACCGCGCAGGGACGTGGACGGGTTCTATCAAGGACCGATACCATTGATCATTTCTGATGTTTGATCTATCAATAGTCATCCCATCAATGGCAGTTCTGATGTTTTCGAACCCTGCCTCCCAAATTTCCCCGTGGCGCCTGCCAGGGCACTTACTGTCTCGCCAAGCGTGGCGTTTGGAGCGGACGCGATGATCACCGCGGCACAGCTGCGGGCCGCGCGCGCCCTGCTCGGCATCGACCAGCGGACGCTGGCCGGCATGGCCAGTGTCTCGCTGCCGACGATCCAGCGTATGGAAGCGAGCAACGGTGTGGTGCGTGGCAACATCGACTCGGTGCTGAAGGTGGTGGAGGCCCTCGATCGCGCCGGACTGGAACTGATTGGCGACGGTGCGACCAGCGGTGGGGGCGGCCGTGGGTTGCGATTCAAGTCACCTGGGGCGGCTGGCGGCTGATCAGCGGGATGGACACCATGAACTCCACCCTGCCATTGCTCAGCCTCGCCACGGCGCTGGCCGGCATGTTGTTCGCCACCCTGGCCTGCTCCCTGCCACGCCATGCGCGCTTGACCTGGGTGCATCCAATCTGCATGGCCGCGGCGAGCCTTGCGTTGCTCACCCATCTGGTCGCCCTGCTCGGTGCACAGAGCGTCGTCACCAGCCTGCCGCTGGGCCTGCCGGGCATCGGTCTGCGCTTTCGACTCGATCCGCTCTCCGCCTTGTTCGGCGTGATCGTCAACCTGGGTATCCTCGCCTGTAGCTACTACGCCCTGGGTCTACGCCAACAAGGCGGGCTGAGCGCCCGGGTCGAGCCTTTCTATCCGCTTTTCGCTGCAGCCATGAACCTGGTGCTGCTGTGTGACGATGCCTTCGGCTTCCTGTTCTTCTGGGAGCTGATGTCCGTGAGCTCCTGGATCATGGTCCTGGCCCGCCATGAGGACCCGGAGTCACGACATGCCGCGCATACCTATCTGGTCATGGCCAGCATCGGCACGCTCGCCCTGCTGTTCGCGTTCGGCGGTCTGGCAGGCACCGCGGGTGGCTATGCCTTCGACAGCATGCGCGAGCACGCACAGGCGCCGTGGCTGTATGCCCTGGTGCTGTGCGCCGTCATCATCGGCAGCGGCTCGAAGGCCGGTCTCATGCCCCTGCATGCCTGGCTGCCGCTGGCCCATCCAGCCGCCCCCAGTCACGTGTCGGCGCTGATGAGCGGGGTAATGACCAAGGTCGCGGTGTATGCGCTGATTCGGATAGTCTTCGATCTGATGGCGGCGCCGCTGTGGTGGTGGGCACTACCTTTGATCGTGCTCGGCGCCGCGACCGCGGTAGGTGGCGTGCTCCACGCGCTGATGGACAATGACCTGAAGCGGGTGCTGGCCTACTCGACCGTGGAGAACATGGGCGTAGTGTTCCTCGGGCTCGGCCTGGCACTGGCCTTCGAGGCCAGTGGGCTGACCGCCGCGGCGGCGCTGTCGATGGCGGCTGCCTTACTGCACGCGGTCAACCACTCCTGGTTCAAGTCGCTGCTGTTCCTGGCCGCGGGCGCGGTGGTGCACACCACCGGACGACGTGATTTCGACGCGCTGGGTGGACTCATCCAGCGCATGCCCGGCACCGCCGCGGTAGCCCTGGTCGGGGTGCTCGCGATCGCCGCGCTGCCACCGCTGAACGGCTTCGTCTCCGAGTGGCTGCTGTTCCAGGCGGTACTTGCCGGTGGCCTGCTCCCGGAGCCCGTGCTGCGGCTGTTGATTCCCGCCACCGGTGCGCTGCTCGCGCTCTCCGCGGCCCTCGCCGCGGCCTGCTTCGTGCGCTTCTTCGGCGCCACCTTCCTCGGCCGACCACGCTCGACGATGGCTGCGCATGCCCACGACCCGGCAAGGACTCAGCTTCTGGCCATGACGATGCTCGCCGCCCTGTGCATCGCGGGCGGTCTGTTGGGCAGCTTCACCGTGCAGGCACTGACGCCCATCCTCAATCAGTTGCTGGGCAGCGGTGTGCCGGGGGCCGGGAGCGGCCCCACTCCTTTCTCCCTGGTCGCCTTCGACCCGGCGCGCAGCACCTATGACGCGGTCGTCATCGCCGGCTTCGCCCTCGGCTCCGGCATCCTGACCATGCTCGCCGTGCACCGCATCTCGGAACGACGCAGCCGCCGCGCGCCGGCCTGGGACTGTGGCTTCGCGGAGGATTCGCCACTCACCCAGTACAGCGCCTCGAGCTTCGCACAACCCATCCGGCGGGTGTACGGTAGCAGCATCTTCACCGCCCGCGAGCACATCCACATGCCGTCGCCGGGCGACCCCGGCCCTGCCCGTCTCGAGGTCTCGAGTCGAGACCACATCTGGCAGTGGCTGTACCAGGCACCGTCGGCCGCGGTGCTCTGGCTGAGCCAGCGTCTGAACACCCTGGCCTTTCTGAGCATCCGCCGCTATCTGGTGCTGATGTTCGTCAGCCTCATCATCCTGCTGCTGGTCAGCGCGGTGCAGATACGATGACGGACTCGTACCTGGCCATCCTTGCATCAATGCTCGCGCAGGGCGCGCAGATGTTCCTGGTGCTCGGCATCGCGCCGCTGGTGACCGGACTCACGCGGCTGACCAAGGCCCGGCTGATGCGTCGCCGTGGTCCACCGCTGTTGCAGGGTTATAGAGATCTGGCCCGACTGTTACGCAAGGAGGCGGTGCTCGCCGACAACGCCTCGTGGCTGTTTCGCGCGGCTCCCTACGCGATCTTCTCGCTGACCTGGGTGGCCTGTGCCCTGGTGCCAACCTTTGCCACCGGCCTGATGTTCAACTGGGCCGCGGACGTCATCGCGCTGGTCGCAATCCTCGGCGCCGCGCGCGCTTTGCTGGCGCTGGCCGGGATGGACGTGGGCACCAGCTTCGGCGGCATCGGCTCGTCCAGGGAGATGATGATCGCGAGCCTGGCCGAACCCGCCATGCTACTTGTGGTGCTGACCATGGCTCTGGCCGCGGGTAGCACCCGTCTGCCTGAGGTCGCCGGCTTTTTCCTCGAGCAGCCACTGGCCATCCGCGTATCCCTGGCGCTCGCGCTCGCTGCCCTGTGCATCGTCGCACTCGCCGAGAACGCGCGGATCCCGGTCGACAACCCGGCCACGCATCTGGAGCTCACCATGGTCCACGAGGCCATGGTGCTGGAGTATTCGGGTCGACACCTGGCCATGGTGGAGGCTGCCAGCCAGCTCAAGCTGGTCCTCTACCTGTCGCTGATCGCCTGCCTGTTCTTTCCCTTCGGCATGGTCGAGGTCGAGAACGGTCCGCTGGCCTGGTTCCAGAGCGTCGGTCTGTATCTGGTCAAGATCGCGACCGGCGCGATCGCGCTCGGCGTGTGGGAGCTGAGTATCGCGAAGATGCGCGTGTTCAGGGTCAACGAGTTTCTTGGCGCGGCGTTCATCTTCGCCTTCCTGGCCATCTTGCTCACCTTCCTGACCCAGGAGCTGCTGCCGCAGGGCGTGGTATCACCGCGAGGACTGCAATGAGCACCCACTACGACGTGTCGCATCTGCTCGCCGGTCTGATGCTGCTCGCCAGCTTCTCGCTGATCTACCAGGACCGGGTGCTGGCCGTACTGCGTACCTTCGCGGTGCAGGCACTGCTGCTGGCCGCGGCGGTGGCCGTCCAGGCCTGGGCTCAGGAGCGGCCACATCTGTTCATCACCGCGTTGCTGGCGCTGGGACTGAAGGGCGTGATCATCCCCATGGCGCTGCATCGCATGATCTTCAAGCTGGGTATTCATCGAGACGTGGAGCAGGTGGTCGGGGTCGGACTGACCATGCTCCTGGCCCTGGCCCTGACAGCGCTGTCCTTGTTGCTGATCGTGCGCGCCACCGAGACCGCGCCGGCCCAGGCTCGCGAGGGGCTCGCGATCGCTTTGGCAATCATCCTGCTGGGCATGCTGATGATGATCACCCGGCGCAACGCCGTGACCCAGATCATCGGCTTCATGTCGATCGAGAACGGCCTGATCCTCGGCGCC
>JAGRHX010000230.1:2328-6666 GCA_020444775.1 Gammaproteobacteria bacterium | reverse complement strand
CCGGGATCTCGCTGGCCGGGATCTCCAGGTACAGCAATGGCGTGCGCCCCGGTAGACGCACGACCTCGAACTGCAGCCCGGCGATGGTCTGCTCCCGAACCCAGCGGCTCATCATCCCGACCACGTCGTCCATGTAACCGTGCTCGGCCCACGCCGGGTCGAAGGCCGGCGACTTGTTCGGGACTTTGATGTATTCGACGAGCTCGGGAATGATCTCGTCATCCCACTTGGCGTCTACGAAACGGCGCGCGGCGTCTGGATTCATGGCGAGCGTAGGTCCCAGTAATGATGGCCTGCTGGTGTGGACGGTCGCGATCGCGGCCCGTTCCAACGAACGATTGTGGTGCATGGCGTCAAGGCTGGCCAGATCGGCTCGCCCGCATCAGCGGCCGGTGCGCAACCCTGTCGGTCACGGGCGTAGACTGTGGGCGGTAGATGCGCACAACCATCACAATCCCCACCAGGACCCACCACCAGAACCCCGAGGAGAACAGACGTGACCGAGGTGCAGGCCGACTATCAGTGCTCACTGTACGAGCTGCGCGACGGCGCGGCATGGATAACCCTGAACCGCCCCGAGCAGCGTAACGCGCTGTCCGCCCGCCTGGTCGACGAGCTGTACTCGCACGTAACGCGCGCCAATGCCGATCCGCAGGTGCGCTGCATCGTCCTCACCGGTGCCGGCAAGGGCTTTTGCGCGGGCGCCGATCTGAAGGACCCACCGCTGCTGTCCGGTTCGGACGGCGCCAGCGTGCCGGATCTGCTGACCCGCATCTGGGAGGGCGAGAAACCGGTGATCGCGGCGGTCAACGGCGCCGCCTTCGCCGGCGGTCTGGGCCTGGTCGGCGCCGCCGACATCGTGGTCAGCGTGGATGACGCCCTGTTCAGCTTCAGCGAGGTCCGGATCGGCGTAATCCCGGCGATCATCGCCGTGGTCTGTCTGCGCAAGATCGGTCAGCATCATGGCATGCGACTGTTCCTGAGCGGCGAGCGCTTCACCGGCGCGCAGGCCGTCGATTACGGGCTCGTGCATCGCGCCGTGCCACGCGAGGCGTTTCAGGACGCGGTCGAGGACGAGGTACGGACGCTGATGCTCGGCGGACCGAACGCGATCATCGAATGCAAGAAGCTGGTGCGTGCTCTCGAGGGCACCACACTGCGTCAGGGCTTCGAGCTCACCGAGCAATGGAGCAAGGAGATGTTCGCAAGTCCCGAGGCAACCGAGGGCATGACGGCGTTTCGTGAGAAGCGCAAGCCGAGCTGGGTGCGCTAGCCAAGCGATTCCAACCGAACAAGCTCGCTGATGGTATCGAGCGCCCCCCACAATCCGGCGTGACCGGGATCAGCCCTCAGGACTTGTCTGGTGAAAGATGCCGTCGGCCGAGTTCCAGCGCACTACGAGGTTCAGTCCTTTTCGCCGATCTGGAAGCATCTTGACGGTTGAATATTCACGCATCATGATGCCTACATGCGTACGACAGTAACGATCGAGCCTGAGGCCGAACGGCTGCTGAAGGAAGCCATGCGTCGCCGCGGGCAAACCTTCAAAGAGGTACTCAACCGGGCGATTTTGAAGGGGCTTGCCGATCTGGAGGTCGACGCCAACGAGCCGCCCTTTGTAGTGGAAGCCACCCCGATGGGTCTGCGGCCAGGCATTGATCCCGCCAAGCTCAATCAGCTCAACGACGAGCTCGAATCGGAGCACTTCCTTTCCGTATCACAGCAGCCAACGAAGTCGGCGGACTAGTTTGATCGTACCGGATGCCAATTTGCTCCTGTATGCCCATGACAGCCGCAGCCCGTTCTTTGTACCCGCGGCCGAATGGTGGCAGAGCTGTATGAACGGGCAGATACCGGTAGGACTCTGCCATCCTGTGATATTCGCCTTCATCCGCATCAGCACCAGTCCACGGGTCTACGAGAATCCATTGTCATTACAGGCAGCTGCTGCCCAGGTGAATCGTTGGTTCGAACGACGCGTGACCCGCGTGCTGCTGGCAGACGAGAATCATCACACGAGCGTGGTCAGGCTATTGTCCGAAGCCGGTTCTGCCGGGGGAAACCTGGTGACCGATGCGCAGATCGCCGCAATCGCACTAGCTCATCGGGCCGAGGTCCACACTGCGGACCAGGATTTCCGTCGTTTTTCCAACCTCAGCTGCCACTACCCGCTCAGTCGCTAGTCTGGATTTCTCACCGGGTGGCGAGCGAGGACACGTAGATGACTGAAGATGCAAGGCAAATCGGAAATGAGCGCGCAGGCGTAGCCGTCGCTACATTGAGCACTCTTTTTCGATTTAACGCCGCAGATTCAGGCAGATGGGTGGCCACAGCCGCAAGCCGGTGAGAAAGGCGGGCCAGGCTTGCTGGGGGTGAATTCAGCCGGCGCACCGCTGCGCGCCTCACCGGTCATCACCGCTAGAATCCGCTGCTGCAGCTCCTTCCCCGAGGCGCCCGCGCTGGCGGTCGATACGCGGCTCATCAGTCCGTTCCACATTGAGTCCACCCGCAGGCGACATCAGCACGATGTGGCAACGTTCCACCAGCCGCTGGGGGTCTTCGAGCGCGCCACCCCCGCCAACACCTTGCGTCCACCTTGCGTCGTCTCGGGCCTGCTGTAATCGCTACCGACGGTGTTCCCATGAGGACCTCATACGGTGAAATTCCCCTTACCATGATCTCGACTCGAGTCCATCACAAGCGATTTATTGCTTCCCCCGGTGACATCTAGGAGCCTCTGCCCGAAGGTACCAGGGCCTTCTTGCCCGAGCTTCTCGTCTCGACGCACAGGAAATGCACCATGAGCAACTACGCGCCGTTGAAGCTGCACGTGCCCGAGCCGCTGTTCCGGCCCGGCGACAAGCCGGATTTCTCCCACGTGCGCATACCGCGTGCCGGCACGGTACGACGCCCGGACCACGATACCGATCCGAACGACATCAAGGATCTCGCCTACAACATCATTCGCGTGCTGGACCGCAACGGCCACGCGGTCGGCCCCTGGGCGGACGATGCTTTCGAGGGCGAACTGCTGCTGCGCGGCTTGCGCGCGATGATGCGCACCCGAGCCTACGACATCCGCATGCTCACCGCGCAGCGCCAGGGCAAGACCTCGTTCTATGTGCAGTGCACCGGTGAGGAGGCGATCGCCTGCGCGCAGGCGATGGCGCTGCAGCCCGGCGACATGCACTTTCCGACCTACCGTCAGCAGGGTCTGCTGATCGCCCGCGATCACGACGTGCGGGAGATGATGTGCCAGATCTACTCCAACACCGGCGACCGGCTCGGTGGTCGCCAGCTGCCGGTGATGTACTCGTTCCGCGAGAGTGACTTCTTCTCGATCTCCGGGAACCTCGGCACCCAGTTCGTGCAGGCGGTGGGCTGGGCGATGGCCAGCGCCATCAAGGGTGACACGCGCATCGCCGCCGGCTGGATAGGTGACGGCTCGACCGCCGAGAACGACTTTCATTCGGCGCTGGTCTTCGCCTCGGTGTACCGGCCACCGGTGATCCTCAACGTGGTCAACAACCAGTGGGCGATCTCGTCCTTCCAGGGCATCGCGGGTGGAGAGTCGGCCACCTTCGCGGCTCGCGCCCACGGCTATGGCATCGCCTCGCTACGGGTCGACGGCAATGACTTCCTGGCCGTGCACGCGGTGTCCAGATGGGCCGCGGAGCGGGCCCGATTGAATCTGGGGCCGACCTTGATCGAGTGGGTGACCTACAGGGTCGGTGCCCATTCCACCTCCGATGATCCGTCCAAGTACCGGCCGGTGCAGGAATCGGACGCGTGGCCGCTGGGTGATCCGATCGAACGACTCAAGGTCCACCTGATCCGGCGTGAGCTGTGGAGCGAGGAGCGGCACCAGCAGGCCCAGGCCGAGTACGACGACGAGATGCGCGAGCTGGCGCGGTCCGCGGAGGCGCAGGGCACCCTGCACAGCGGGCCGCGGCCGAGCGCCGCGGAGATGTTCGAAGGCGTGTACAAGGACATGCCCGCGCATCTGAAGCGCCAACGTCAGCAGCTCGGAGTCTGAGTCATGGCACAGATGAACATGATTCAGGCGATCCGCGATGCGCTGGACACCAAGCTCGGCGATGACGAGAACGTGGTCATCCTCGGCGAGGACGTGGGCTATTTCGGTGGCGTGTTTCGCTGCACCGAGGGATTGCAGAAGAAACACGGCAAGCAGCGCGTGTTCGACACGCCGATCAACGAGAGTGGCATCGTCGGCACCGCGATCGGCATGGGTGCCTACGGGCTGCGACCGGTGGCCGAGGTACAGTTCGCGGACTATGTCTACCCGGCCTACGACCAGATCGTGTCCGAGGCGGCGCG
>JAGRHX010000230.1:0-2258 GCA_020444775.1 Gammaproteobacteria bacterium | reverse complement strand
ATCTTCGGCGGCCAGACCCATTCGCAGAGCCCGGAGGCCCTGTTCACGCACGTCGCCGGTCTGAAGACGGTGTTGCCCTCCAACCCCTATGACGCCAAGGGTCTGTTGATCGCCGCGGTCGAGGACGACGATCCAGTGATCTTTCTCGAGCCCAAACGGCTCTACAACGGCCCCTTCGAAGGCTATCCGGACAGACCGGCGCAATCCTGGAGCAAGCATCCGCTCGGCGAGGTGCCCGAGGGTCACTACAGCATCCCGCTTGGCGAGGCGAGCGTGGTCAGCGAAGGTCGGGCGGTGACGGTGCTCGCCTATGGCACGATGGTGCACGTCGCGCTGGCGGCGGCGCGTGACACCGGTATCGACGCCGAGGTCATCGATCTGCGCACCCTGCTACCGCTCGATCTGGACTGCATCAGCCGCTCGGTGAACAAGACCGGACGCTGTGTGATCGTGCACGAGGCGACCCTGACCGGCGGCTTCGGCGCCGAGCTCGCGGCGTTGGTGCAGGAACACTGCTTCTACCGCCTGGAGGCGCCGATCGTGCGGGTCGCCGGCTGGGACACGCCCTATCCGCATGCCCAGGAGTGGGACTACTTCCCAGGTCCCGCCCGCGTCGGTGAGGCACTGCGCCGGGTCATCGAGGACTGAAGCGTGCCGAGCCGTGGTCTGGAGACGGGCGTGTCCCGTCTTCGACTCGCTCAGGGTCGGGCTGAACCCGGCAGAATCCGCGTGCAGAGGTAAGCAATGGGCGAATATGTCATCAAGCTGCCCGACATCGGCGAAGGCGTCGCCGAGGCCGAGGTGGTGGAATGGATGGTCACGGCCGGCGACGTGGTGCATGAGGACCAGGTGCTGGTCAGCGTGATGACCGACAAGGCGGCGGTGGAGCTGCCCTCGCCGACGACCGGGACCGTGATCAGTCTGGGCGCGCAGGTCGGCGAGATGCTCGCGGTGGGTGCGGAGCTGCTCAGGCTCGAGGTCAGCGGTGCCGGCAACATCGAAGCCGTGTCGCCGCGGCCAGCGCCGGCCGCGGCGGCGAGCGACGAAGCTTCGCCGGCAACGAGCGAAAGTGAGATGCCCGCGGCCGAACCGACCGCCAGCGAGAAAACCGCCAGCACACCAGCCACGCCGGTGCCAGCAGCGGGGCCCCCACCATCCTCGACCGAGGACCGCAGACCCGAACCGCCGCGGGCCCACACCGCGAGCCGAGACGAGGTAGGGACCGAGACCCGCAGCGAGGCCGCCTTCGACCCGGCGCCGCCGCGCCCCGAGGGCGAGAAGCCGATCGCCGCGCCGGCGGTTCGCCATCGTGCCCGTAACGCGGGTGTCGATCTGCGCTTCGTGTCAGGTAGCGGTCCCGCTGGTCGGATCACCCACGCGGATCTGGATCGTGTGCTGGCACGCGCACCACAGACATCACCTGATCGCCCTACCGACGACTCGCGTTCGGCCGTCGATACGCCCAAACGTACCGGTGAGACACCGCAAACGCCGCTCGAACCCATCAAGCTGAGTGGCCTGCGTCGGGCCATGTGCACGCGCATGCAGGATGCCTGGTCGCGGATCCCCCACATCAGCTACGTCGAAGAGATCGACGTCACCAGTCTCGAGTCGCTACGAGCCCGACTCAACGAGCGCTACGCGAGCACGCATCCACGTCTTACCCTGCTGCCGTTCCTGATGCGTGCCATCTGCCTTGCAGCGCGCGAACACCCGGATCTGAACGCGACCTTCGACGATGAGCAGGGTGTGCTGATGCGAAGTCCGGCGGTGCACATCGGCGTCGCCACCCAGACCGACGCCGGGCTGCTGGTGCCAGTGGTACGCGACGTCCAATCGCGCGACCCGTGGTCGTGCGCCCGGGCGGTCGAGAGCCTGGCCGAGACCGCGCGCAGTGGTCGTGCCGGGCGCGACGTGCTGAGCGGCTCGACCATCACGATCACCAGCCTCG
The DNA here is from genome assembly GCA_020444775.1 of Gammaproteobacteria bacterium. Next base: position 307 of record JAGRHX010000230.1, on the reverse strand, counting down.
GGGCGCTGGGCGGTGTCGTCACCACGCCGATCATCAATCCGCCGGAGGTCGCGATCGTCGGCGTCAACCGCATCCGTACCTTGCCGGTGTACGTGGGCGATAGCCTGATGCCGCGCAAGATGATGAACCTGTCCTCGTCCTTCGACCATCGGGTCATCGACGGTCACAGCGCCGCTTCGTTCATCCAGGCAATCCGGGCACTGCTCGAGGAGCCGGCGCTGTTGTTCATCGAGCCGCCGCGGGAGGTGCACCGTCCCGGCGCGGCGTGAGTCGGACAGAACTGGCTACAGGTACGCTATGACAGACA
>JAGRHX010000229.1 GCA_020444775.1 Gammaproteobacteria bacterium | reverse complement strand
GCACGCGTTGATCGCCGTGCTCTGGCTCGGGCTCACCGTGTGGTTTGCCTGGTCGAGCTTTCGCAAGCTCGCGCCTTAAGAGGAGCACCATCATGCGCATCTTGAAGATTCTCACGCTGTGCCTGGCCATGGTCGCACCGGCGGCAATGGCGGGTCCGCTGTCGATCACGCTGGCACCGGCGAGCAAGAATCCATCGTCGCCGCAGATGGGCGATCATCTCAGCTTCCAATCCGTCCTGAGGAACACGAGTGGGACCACGGTCGATGGACTGGTCGCCTGGATCAGCCTGGTCCAGTTCGACCGAGCCAAGGAGCAGCCGGTCGATCTCGAGGACTGGAGCGCACACAAGGCGGTGGCGGTGCGAAGTCTGGCGCCCGGGGCGACTGTCGAGACGGATTGGCCCATGCGCCTCATCCAGGCCGGCCACTACCGGGTGGCAATCAGCGTCGCCAATCGTGATGGATCGGCGCTTCTGACCAGTCCATTCGTTTCCTTCACGGTGAGGCAAAAGCCCGTGGTCGAGTCCGCGCGCGTGCTGCCCGTGGCCCTGGGGATGCCGCTTGGCCTGACAGCGCTATGGCTGTGGCGTCTGCCCCGCCACACCAGGAAGGCGCGAGCAAGCGAGCTGGCACCGACCCGCTAGGGCTTGCCCGCGGCAAGCGTTGAACTCGCGCACGCGCCATGCCGGATCACACAGACAGCGCATGCGCGCACTGAGGATGATTCCGGCGATGAAGATTCTGCTGGTCGAGAACGACACTACCACCGCCAACTACATCATCAAGGGTCTCGGCCAGCTGGTATCAACGGCCACACTGCAGCTGAATCGAGATTAACGAGCCGGCCATCCCACGGCAATCCACTCGCTACTAGCATTCACTATCTGGGAGTGCATGGAACCTGTCGCTGTCATCGGCTCTCAAAGGAGCCGATCATGAACTATATATATGACCAGGATATATTGACGTGCACGCATTCGGGCACCCGGGTAGCCCCCCGACATGGACCAGTAGCGCAAAGGACCTCGTGAGCTGCTCTCTAGGGCCTTCTCGCTTGTGGTTCACCTCCGGCTTCGGCATCGTCAACGAGGTCTACCATCCGCGTATCGATATTCCGCAGATCCGTGATCTAGGTGTCATCGTCGCCGACGATCGGGGTTTTTGGGTCGAGCTCAAGCGTCACAATCAATATCGAACCGGCGAGCTTGCCGCGCACGGTATCCCTGCCCTCGAGGTCGTGCACGAGCACCCGCGGTTTGAGCTTCGCCTGCGTGCGGTACCTGATCCGATACGCGATGCCTTGCTGCTCGAGATCGCTCTCCAGGGCGATTCTGGATTACGCGCCTACATCTTGCTCGCACCACATCTCGGCGGTTCCGGATTTGACAATCGTGCAGCGGTTGCTCGGCATTGCGGGCGCAAGGTGCTGTGGGCCGACCAGGGACCATTTGCACTTGCGCTCGCTGCAGTCGGCCCCGATCAAACCGATGCCTGGGGTCATACGAGCGCTGGCTATGTCGGGGCGAGCGACGGTTGGCAGGATTTCGCGCAAAATGGCGCGCTTCATTGGCAGTTCGACACGGCAGGACCGGGAAACGTGGCGCTCGTCGGAGCACTACCACGCGAGAGCACGCTGGCGCTTGCGTTTGGCAGCAGTCGAGAGTCCGCGGCGACTGTTGCTTTCAGTGCTCTGAGTCAGCCGTTCGAAGACGTATGGCGAGCGCACATCGATAGCTGGCGTGCCTGGCACAAGGGCCTCACGCTGCCGCAGGGTCTACCCGAGTCGGTCGATAGAACGCTCTCGGTATCCGCCATGGTGCTTCGTGTGCACCAGGACAAGACCTACCCTGGTGCGATGGTCGCGAGCCTGAGTATCCCGTGGGGCAATGCACGCAACGAGATCGGCGGCTATCACCTGGTATGGCCTCGCGACCTCGTTGAGAGCGCCGGCGGGCTACTCGCGCTAGGTGCGGTGGGCGAGGCGCGCGATATCCTGCGCTATCTCATCGCCACCCAGCGCGAGGGTGGAGATTGGCCACAGAACCAGTGGTTGGGTGGCACCGCCTACTGGTCGGGCCACCAGCTCGACGAGACCGCGTTCCCGGTGTTGCTCGCCGCTTCGCTCGCCGAGCGCGATGCCCTCGACGGGATACGAGTCGAGCACTTCGTGCGCCGCGCGCTCGGCTTCATCGCTCGCAATGGACCGAGCAGCGAACAGGATCGCTGGGAAGAGGACGCGGGGACCAATGCGTTCACACTCGCGGTGTGCATCGCGGCGCTGGTATGCGGCGCGGAGCTCATCGATGAACCAGCGCGCAGCCTCGCACGACGGTTGGCCGACTGGTGGAGCACGTGTATCGAGCGCTGGACCAGCGTGCGTGACACCGCGCTCGCGCGCAAGGAAGGAGTCGATGGCTACTTCGTGCGCGTGGCGCCCCTCCCGGTCGAGGGCGTCGCACAGTCGATGGGCACTGTGCTCGCGATCAAGAACCAAGCGCGCGACCCGGGTTTGCCGGCCAGCGATCAAGTCGGTACGGACTTTCTCGAGCTGGTGCGTTTGGGACTGCGCAGCGCCGATGATCCGCTGGTGGTCAACACACTGCGTCTGGTCGACCGGACCCTCGCGGTCGACACGCCAAGCGGGCGCAGCTATCACCGCTACACCTGCGATGGCTATGGAGAGGACGAGGACGGCCGGCCGTTTCGAGGCGCCGGCCGGGGCCGCGCCTGGCCTCTGTTGAGCGGCGAGCGCGGCCACTACGAGCTGCTGGCCGGCCGCGATCCGCTGCCCTACCTCGAGGCGATGGCGGCGATGGCGGGACGCGGCGGTCTCATTCCAGAGCAGGTCTGGGATGCAGAGCCACTGCCACAGCGCGGGCTGCATCCGGGCAAGCCAACCGGCTCTGCAATGCCGCTGGTGTGGGCACATGCTGAGTTCATCAAGCTCGCGGTCAGCAGGCAGCTGGGGCGCCCACACGATCGTCCCGAGGCGGTGTGGACACGCTATGGTGGCAAGGTCTGCCGGGTGCGCGAGGCATTCTGGAGCGAGCAGGCACCATTCGGAGAGTTGCAGGTCGGCATTCGACTGTCGATATGTCTGCCTGGACCAGGCTATGTTCACTGGGGGTTGGACAGTTGGCAGCGTATCCGCGACACACCCACTCAAGATTGCGGGCTTGGCTTACATATCGCGAAGCTCCCCACTGAAGAGCTGGTTACCGGCAGGCTCGTCCAGTTCACCTATTATCGATCCGATACCGGATGCTGGCGGAACCACGACTTCCTCGTGCGCATCGTCTGATGCGTGCGGCGTCAATCGGCGCCGATGCTGCTCATCTCACACGATCCCTGGCTCTCGGAGACGAACATGCCACATTACCCGGCCGATGCACTCGTTCTGTTTGGGGCAACAGGCGATCTTGCCTACAAGAAAATCTTCCCGGCATTGCATGCTTTGATACGCCGTGGAAGACTCGATGTCCCCGTCATCGGTGTCGCGCTGAGCAGCTGGGACATCGAGCGACTGCGTGAATATGTGCACGACAGCATCGAGGCACATTGCGATAGCGACCACCACGCGACCGCGCGTTTGCAGAGCCTGCTTGCATACGTCGATGGCGACTACCGAGATCCAGCAACTTTCGAGCACATCGCCCGCGCACTGGGTAGCGCGCGACGACCACTGCACTATCTCGCGATCCCGCCGACCATGTTCCCAATCGTCATTGAGCGGCTTGCGGGCCTCCCGAGCACAGCCGACGCTCGAATTGTGGTCGAGAAACCCTTCGGGCGAGATCTAGCCTCTGCACGTGCGCTCAACCGCAGCGTGAGCAAGGTGTTTACGCAAGATGCAGTGTTCCGCATCGATCACTACCTCGGCAAGGAACCCGTGCAGAATCTCCTCTTCTTCCGTTTTGCCAACGCGTTTCTCGAGCCCATCTGGAATCGCAACTACGTGGACAACATTCAGATCACGATGGCAGAGGCGTTTGGCGTAGAGGGACGCGGCACATTCTATGAGGGGGTCGGCGCGTTGCGTGACGTCGTGCAGAACCACCTGCTGCAGGTCGTCGCGCAACTCGCGATGGAACCACCGGTTCGGATGGAGCTGGGCGCACTACACGATGAGAAGGTCAAGGTGTTTCGAGCGATCCGAAATCTCGACGAATGCGAGTTCGTACGCGGTCAATACCTGGGTTACCTCGAAGAACCGGGCGTAGCGCCGCACTCTCAAGTGGAGACATTCGCGGCCTTGAGAATGTGCGTGGATTCCTGGCGCTGGCAGGACGTACCCTTTCTGATCCGAGCGGGCAAACGACTGCCGCGCACGGCGACGGAGGTCAAGGTCACCTTCAAGCGTCCGCCCACCGATGTGCTCCGCGTCGGACTGCCGCTCACTTCCAATCATGTGCGGTTTCGCCTCGGTCCCGGAGAGGTGGCTATCGCGCTCGGCGCCAACACCAAGCAATCTGGTGTCGGAATGCGCGGCGAAGCGGTCGAACTACAAGTGACGAACACACAGGAGGATGAGGCATCTGCCTACGAGCGGCTCATCGGCGATGCACTGCACGGCGATGCTACGTTGTTTGCACGTGAGGATGGTGTGGAGGAGGCATGGCGGATCGTCGATCCCGTGCTGCACCATCCCGGCCCCGTTCATGGTTACCCCCCCGGAACCTGGGGACCACCGCAGAGTTTGCGACTGGCTGCGGATTGCGGCGGGTGGCACCCGCTGTGACGTCTGCCGCTACCTCACCCTGTGACCAGGAACGCCGCCGGGGATCCTATCGGGCCACTCAACGGCCGGGTCGCGGTGATAACAAGCGCTTTCGTGGCGGCGGAGAGTTGTTGTCAACAGGCTCCGGGAATCGGCCATGACCAGCTCGTCGCAGGGGTGGAGATCCGCTTCTGATCCCACGCACGCTGGGATAAGTGATGGATAGAACAACGGTATTGCTTTGAGGCGCGTGCCTGCTCGAGGGCAGTAGGTGACAACTTGTCACGTCTGGGGCGGCGGTGGGGAAGATCCCGCAGTGGACCTTCTGAACAATGGTGAGTGACCAAACGAACCAACGCCAAAGGGCTGCCCCGGCCAGTCGTAGAAGATCGCGCTGCGCGGGACCGGGCTGCTGCCCTCCATGGGCAGCAAACGGACTCGAGCCTATGGATGCCCGCTACGCGTCCTGCGCGGCCGGCAACGGGATGGTGGCCCGCTCCAGCCAACGGCGATAGCGCTGCGACTCGTAGCCGGTCGAGCGGTGCAGCATGCAGCGATTGTCCCAGATGAGGATGTCGCCCGCGCGCCAGCGATGCGCGTAGACGTTGTCCGCGACCGTTGCGCGCTGGAGCAGCTCGTCGAGCAGCGCACGTCCCTGCTCGGTCGGCCAGCCTTCGATATGCGAGGCATGCGCGCCGATCAGCAACGCCGGCTGGCCGTTGCGTGGGTTGACCTGGACCAGCGGATGACACGCGGTCGGGAACTCGGTCTGTTGCTGCGCGCTGAGGACCTCCTCACCGGTCAGTGACTGCGAATGCGCGAGGCTGTGCACGCACACCAGTCCCTGGATCCGCTCCCTCAGCGCCAGCGGAAGCCGTCTCCAGGCAACCCGCAGGCTCGCGAACTCGGTATCGCCACCCGTGGGCGGCACCTCTCGGGCGGCCAGGATCGAGCACAAGGATCCGGACTGACGATAGGAGCTGTCGGCATGCCAGAAACGCGTCGCCTTCTGATAGCGCATCCGCGCGTGGTCGGCAGGCATGATCTCGTTGCTGACAGGGTCGACGTTGCTCTGGCGCGACAGGCGGCTGCCACCGGTGAGGTTGCCACTGGCGGAGATCTGGGGCTTGCCGAATAGCTCGCTGAAGGCGAGCTGCTGCTGGTCGCTCAGCACCGGACCGCGTATCAGCAGCAGCGAATGTGTCTCGAATAGCTCGCGCAGTTGCTCGCGTACCGGGCACTCGAGCGACCGGCTGGCATCGACGTCGAGCACCTCGACACCGAAGTCCGGATGCAGTGGACGAACGGACAAGTGACTCATCGCATCTACTCCGTCGTGATTCTCCGACCGGCACGCTCGAGCAAGACCTCGCGCTGGTTTTTACTCAGAACCAGGGCATGAGCTCGATCGCCGCCGCGCTCACCCACGATACCCACCGGCGGCAACCGCGGGCAGGTGCCGACCAGACATCGCATCGCGCGCGACGCATCACCAGGTGTCGGGACCATCGTGACTTCGCCTCACGACCCGGGCACCATGGGCGTACATCATGCCATGCCTTGTCGGCCGAAGAGGATCCGAGCCATGCCCCGCGCCCCCTCCACCCACGATGTCGAGATCGAATACACCACCTACGGCGCCGAGACCGGACCTGCGCTGTTGTTGGTGGGCGGGCTCGGCGTGCAGATTCCAAGCTGGTCCGAGACGCTGGTCGAAGCCCTGGTGTCGCGCGGTTTTCGCGTTATCGCCTACGACAACCGCGACTGCGGTCTGTCCACCGCCTTCGACGACTGGGGCCCCGCGGACATCGGTGCCGCCTTCAAGCAAGCACGGGCCGGCGAGGCGGTCTCCGCCCCCTACAAGCTCGAGGACATGGCGGACGACGGCGCGGCGGTGCTCGACCATCTGGGCATCGACGCGGCACATATCGTCGGCAGCTCGAACGGCGGCGCGATCGCCCAGATCTTCGCCTACAGGCATGCCGGCAAGACCGCGTCACTGGTGTCCATCATGGCCACCAGCGGTCGACGGGGGCTACCGCGACCGAGCGAGAAGGCCAGCGCCTGGCTCGGACAGCCGCGCAACCCGGCCGGGACCCGCGAAGGCGCCATGCAGGACGCGCTGGCATCCGCCGCCATCATCGGCTCGCCCGGCTTCCCGCGCGACGAGAAGGCCATCACCGACAAGGCGGCCCGGCTCTACGACCGGGCCTTCAATCCGGCCGGCAGCTCCCGCCATCTGCTGGCGAGCATCGCTTCGGGCGACGGCCGGGCGCAGCATCTGGGTAGCATCCGCGCGCCAACCCTGGTGATCCACGGTCGCGAGGATCCACTGGTGCCGGTCGGCGCCGCTCAGGACGTGGCCGACAGCATCCCGAACACGGACATGCTGGTGATCGCGGGCATGGCGCACGATTATCCGGATGCCGTCTGCGATCGTATCGCCAGCGCCATCGCGGCCAACGCCACGCGCTCCGCCGCCGCGCAGCGCTGAGCTTGTCGGTGCAACCGGAGCTTGCGCTTCGGCTGTGGCCGCCGAAGCGCTATTGCAGCATCTCGATCGCCCTGGCGAAGGCGGCGAGCGGCTGCGCGCCGACGATCTTCTGCACCTGGACGAGCGTGTCGCCGTCGAGCTTGCCGATGAAGAAGGTCGGTGTGCCACGCACCCCGATGCTCTGGCCGTAGGCCATGTCGGCGTCGACGCCAGACGCGGTCGCCGCGTCCACGCGGCAGCGCTCGTACTGGTCCTCGCTCAGGCTCAGCTTCTCCACCAATGCCGAGAACACGGGCTCGCCCAGCGTTGCCTGATCGGCGAACAGGCTTTGCATGACCGGGTCCAGACCGACCTGTCTGGCGGCGCAGTCGGCGGCGATCGCGGCAGCTCGAGCCTGTGGATGGAAGCCAAGCGGAAAATCCTTCATCACGTACTTGATCTTGCCCGTGTCGATGTACTGTTGCTTCAGCTGCGGATAGGTCTGCTCGTGAAAACGCGCACAGAACGGACACTGGTAGTCGGAGAACTCGACGATTGCAAGCGTTGCCTGTGCGTCACCGGCCACCGCGTCCGCGGCGTCGATCCGCACTGTCTCGGGCACGCCGGCCTGCGGCTGGGCCGGGGCCTGCACCGGCGCGGCGGCTTGCCGCGGCACGCCATTGGCGGCACCGGCGGCGGCAGCAACCGGGCCGGCCGTCTTCAGTGAGTCGATCGACTTGCGCATCTCGACGATCTGCACGGTGAGTCGCTTGATGTCGTTCTGCATCTCGATGAGCTGACGCAGCACGAAGGCATCGTTGCCCTCATCGGCGAAGCCGCGCGGTGCAACCATGAGCAGGGCGCACAGCAGCACGAGCCGGACTCGCAATGGACGTGGGGTTTTCATGATTTCGCATCCTGGAGCTTGGAATGAGTGGAGGCACGGCGGCACGCGCACACGTGCAGCCCTTTCTCATGGCCTGGGTTGGCGACCCGGACTGCCGGCCCTGGCCGCGGGTCCACGGCAGCCGCACAATGGCCTCGTTCGTCTTCACTATACCGGTCGCGCTCGCGCCGGTTCCGTGCGGCGAGGGCGACTACGACGATAACGAGGATCACCTCGACCAGTCGACCGAGGCGACGCCTGTACCCGATGCCCGGTAGCGCCCGACCGGCGACGGTGAGCGACAGCGAGCGCGTTCGGCGGAAACTCTTGTCCCTGACACCCGTCCAATGCCCGGTACTCGCAACCAACGGAGTGATCTCGCATGAACAGGATCATCAGACCGCTGCTGCTCGCCGCGTTGCTGGGCGTGAGCCTGCAGGCCCCGAGCGCGGCGACCCGCACGGCCATCCTCGCCGGCGGCTGCTTCTGGTGCATGGAAGCCGACTTCGAAAAGCTCGACGGCGTGGTGGACGTGGTGTCCGGCTTCACCGGCGGCACGGCGCCAGAGCCGACCTACAACGGGGACCACACAGGTCACTACGAAGCCGTGCTCATCACCTATGACCCGGAACGGATCGACTACGAGGGACTGCTCGACCACTTCTGGGTGAACATCGATCCATTCGATCCGAGCGGCCAGTTCTGCGACAAGGGGCCGAGCTACCGCAGCGCCATCTTTGTCGCCGACGACCAGCAGCGAAGCATTGCCGAGGCCTCACGCGCGCAAGTCGTGGCGCGCTTTCCCGACCGACAGGTCGTGACGCCGATCCTGGAGGCAATGACCTTCTACCCGATCAAGGGAGACGAGGCGTACCACCAGGACTACGCCAGGAACAACCCGATCCGGTACAAGTTCTACCGCTGGGGCTGTGGTCGCGACGCGCGTCTGGAAGAGATCTGGGGCCCGGCAACGAAGCCTTGACCACGAGCCTCTCAGTGCGCAGCCCGTCCCCAGAGCCGATCCGATGCGATCCGGGCCCCCTGCGAACAGCTGGCCAGCTTCAACCAGACGATCTCCTCGGCCACGTACTCACGACCGGCGAAGGTGCCAAAGCCACAGTCGGTGCCGGCGATCACCCGTTCCCGGTCACCAACCACGGCAACCGCCTCCTGCAGCCGGCGGGCGATCACCTCGGGGTGCTCGACGAAATTGGTGGTGGTATCGACGACCCCAGGGATGAGCAGCATGTGATCGGGTAGCGGATGCACCTTCAGCGCAGCGTACTCATGCTGGTGTCGTGGGTTGGCGAACTCGATCGACAGCGCACCGACGTTGGCCCGGTATAGCTCGGGCAACAGCGTTGCCATGGCGATGTCGTAGATGTGCGGCCCGTCGTTGTTCCCCCAGCAGACGTGCAGACGGACCCGATCGCGGGGGATTCCGTCGAGGGCCTCGTTGATCGCGGCGACATGCAGCGCCAGCTGCTCCAGGAACCCGGTCTCGTCCAGATGACCGAAGAACCGGTGCCGCTCCATGGCAAGATCCGGGCTGTCGATCTGCAGCACGTGCCCGGCCTGGTGAATCGCCCGGTATTCGTTGCCCAGCGCCTCGGCCAGCGCCATCAGGTAGGCCTCGTGGCTGTCGTAGTGCTGGTTGATCATGGTGGTGGCGACGATGCCGGGCGACGGCGCGGTCATGAAGGTCTCGGCAAAATCACCACCAAGCGCCTTCAGCCGTTTCGCGTCCTCGGCAATGGGTTGCCCGTCGACATAGGCCACCGCGCCGATCGCCGCCGGCGCGTTGGTGACCCGGGCCGAATGCGGAAAGCGCGCGGCCAGCTGGCGGACATAGCCAGGGAACTCGACCTGGTCACGAGAGGGCGGACGCTGTGACTCACCACCGAAACCACACAGACAGCGTGGCACATAGGTCTGGAAACCGACCCGTGATTGCTCGCCGTCATTGCCGATGTCTACACCGGCCTTCACTTGCGCCGCAATCACGTGGCGAGTCGCCTTCTCGACCTCCGCCGCCAGCTGCGCACGGTCGATCGTCTTGCCGGCTTCCTGGTCGACCAACAGGTTCGCGAGCAACTCGTTTCTCGGCAGACTGCCGACGTGGGTGGTGTGGATCCGCGTCGAGCTGGTGAGCATGCCTGCGTCCTCCGTGGGCCATGCCCGGAGTCTAAGCGCATGCACCCGGGCGACCAAGCCAGTGTCGGCACGGGCATGCCGCCCGCACCTTATCGCCACCCATCAGCCGTCGACCGCCCAGACCGTGGTCCGGCGCACATCGCTGTCCTCGAGCTCACGGGTGGTCTGGACCCGGTAGGTGGCAAGCTCGCGTAGACCCGAGCGTGGCAGATAGGTACGCCCGGGATCACCCAGAAGCACCTGTGCGCCCTCTGCGCTGCGGCGACGCAGCCAGTCGACAGCCCGGCTCGCCGTCGGCTGCTCGTAGCAGATGTCGCCGGCGAGCACTATATCGAAGCACTCATCCAACGCCGACGCATCCGCACCGATGAGATCCCGGTCGAGCACCATGACCGGTACCCGGTTCAGCGCCGCGTTCAATCCGATCGCCGCGATCGCGTGTGGATCGATGTCGTTTGCGACCACTTCGCGGGCACCGGCCAGACAGGCGGCAATGGCCTCGATGCCGCTGCCCGCGGCAAAGCTCAGCACCCGGCGATCGTGCACTGTTTCCGGATGATCCAGCAGATAGCGCGCCAGCGCCTGGCCCCCGGCCCATGCAAAGGCCCAATAGGGCGCCGGCACGCCGGCCTGCTCGAGCTCGCGCTCGGTGGCCTGCCACAGCGGCACCGCCTCGCTGGCCAGATACAGCCGCACCTCCGGCACCAGCGGTGTGCTGGCGATCGCGGTGTGGCGCAGCACGAACGCGCGCGCGGCATCTGCGGAACGCATGGCTGGGCCTCGTTCGAAATATGGATTCCGGTCTCGGCGCGCGCCGCGCTCAGCCGTTCACCCGGGATCAGGGCTGTACGCCACCGGCGTGATGCAGCCACTGCCGAAAGACGCTCATGACAGCCGCACCGGCTGACCCAGACGTGCCGACTGATACGCGGCCAGGGTGATGGCTACCGCCTTGCGCGCCTCGCGTCCATCCAGCTCCGGCGGCCGCTCGTCCTCGAGTGCGGCGAGAAACGCTTCCAGGTTGCGCTGATGATTGACGAAATCCATGGCGAAGGGATCGCGCACCGCCCCAGCATGCCCGGTATCGGCGCCGAACCGTTGCAACATGCCCGCGTCCGCCTCGATGCCTTGCGCGAACTGCCAGCTCAGCAACTGCTCCTCGAGCAGCTCCACGCTGCCGCCACGCCCACCCAGGTGGAACCGACGCAACGAGCCGGGAAAGCTCGCGGTGGTGGCGAGTATCTGTCCGAGCCCGCCACCGACGAAGCGCAGGCTGAGCACCGCGCTGTCCTCGACCTCCATCAGCGCGGCATCGTGGGCCAGACGAGCGCTGTAGCAGAACACCTCCTGCACCGGTTGCGCGTGACCGAAGGCCGCCTGCGCGAACCACTGCACCAGATCGACGCCGTGGATGGACTGATTCATCAGCGCGCCACCGCCGTCCAGTGCCGCGCTACCCTGCCAGCGCGGCGGCGCATAGTAGGCGTCGTCACGCCACCACGGCACGTAGCAGGTGATCAGCGCCTGCTCGCCGAAGCGACCTTGCGCACAGGCCTGATGCACCAT
>JAGRHX010000228.1 GCA_020444775.1 Gammaproteobacteria bacterium | reverse complement strand
GCTGCGGCCCCCCCCGAGATCCACTCACTGTCCCTACCCGCCGCTCTTCCGATCTAGGACCAGCCCACCGGCACACACACCGCGGACGGCCCAACAGGACACACACCCCCGACACCCCTGGGCTCACGGGGACGCACACCCCGGCCGCTACGGCAATCCAACCCCACGGCGACACACGGCCACACTGGCCGGCGATTCCGACTTGCGGGCGCGTATGGCATGCTGCCGGCCGGCCGTTCGCACCATCGTGCCGGCCCCGTTCAGGCAGGAGAACAGGCAGGAGAACGATGATGACAGCGCAACCGAACCCCGACTCCGGCGTGGACACCGTCGCCCTGCTCGGCCTCGGCGAGGCGGGCAGCGCCATCGCCCGGGGACTGCGCGACGAGTGGCGCGGTGGCGATCCGAGACGGCGCCTTGTCGGCGTAGACATCGCCCTCACCGGCAACGCACGCGGTCCGGCGATCCGCGCTCGGGCCGAACAGCTCGGAGTGAGCCTGGACGCCGGCTATGGCGCGGTGCTGGCTGAGGCCCAGGCGGTCTTCAGCGTGGTGACCGGCGTGCAGGCGGCGCAGGCGCTGACCGCCGCCCTACCGCACCTGCGTCCCGGCACCCTGTTTCTGGACGTCAACACACTGACCGGTCCGCAAGCCGCGGCGCTGGCCGCGCAGGCCCAGGCCGCCGGCATCGACTATGTGGACATCGCCGCCATGGGTGGCTTCGCCACTGATGGACACCGCGCGCCGTTCCTGCTTGCGGGCCCGGCGGCGCAGCGCGCCGCGACATGGATGACACCGCTGGGCTTCAATGTGCGGGTGCTCAGCGATCGCGCCGGCGACGCCTCGGCAGTCAAGATCCTCCGCAGCATCATGACCAAGGGTATCGAGGCGCTGGCCGTCGAATGCCTGGTCGCGGCACATCGCTCCGGGCTCGTCGACGAGGTCATGGCCGGCTTCGACGACATCCAGGCTCGAACCTTCCAGGGCTTCCTGCGCACCCTCACCGTTACCCATCTGCAGCACGCCCGACGCCGCATGGAGGAGGTGGACAAGGTCAACGAGAACCTCTTCGAGCTCGGCATGACACCGCTGATGTCGGAGGCCACGCGGCGTAGTCACGCACGCACCGTGGATGCCGACGTCGCACGTAGTGACGACCGTAAGCTCAGCTTCGAGGAAGCCCTGCAGGTGCTGAGCGAACGGGTCGTCGGACACACCCAGAGCGTAAAGGACTGAGTCGACCGGTCGGCCCCGCTGCGTGAGCCGACCGCCATCCGCCCAAGCCCGCGGCCGAGCCTGTCCGAGCACGAACCGGCGCACCGCGACCCAACACCCCAGTAAGGAGTCGATACGTGAGAAAGAACAAGCTGCGCGAGATATGGAAGTCGGGCGCCAACACCATCAATGGCTGGCTCGGCATCCCCAACTCGATGTCGGCGGAGATCGTCGCCAACGCGGGCTTCGAAAGCGTCACCATCGATATGCAGCACGGCTGCGTGCCGTTTCCCAGCGTGGTGCCGATGTTCCAGGCCATCTGCACCACCGACGCGGTGCCGATGATCCGGGTGCCATGGAACGAGCCGGGAATCATCATGCGTGTCCTCGACGCCGGCGCCTATGGCGTGATCTGCCCCATGATCAACACCGTGGCGGAGGCCCGGGCGCTGGTCACGGCATGTCGCTATCCGCCGCTGGGCTCGCGCTCCAACGGACCGTTCCGAGCTTCGATCTATGGCGGCGCCGACTACGTGCAGCACGCCAACGACGAGGTGCTGGTGCTGGCCATGATCGAGACAGAGCAGGCGATTGCCAACCTGCCCGAGATCCTCAAGGTCGAAGGGCTGGACGGGGTCTACGTCGGACCGTCCGATCTGGGTCTGAGCATGGGTGAGCAGGCGACGCTCGCGCCGACCGCGCAGAAGGTCATCGACGGCATCAAGAAAATCGCCGATCTGACCAATGCCGCAGGTCTGATCCCGGGCATTCACTGCGACGGCCCGGAAACCATACTGACCCGATACGAGCAGGGCTACCGCTTCGCAACCCTGCTGAACGATGCGCGGTTGATGGCCGCCGCCTGTCAGAACGGTGTCAACGCGGTACGCGGCAAGAGCCCGGCCGCGGCGCCCAAGAACTACTGAGCCCCGCATCCGGCCAGCGTCGCGCCACAGCGGCGCTGGCCATCGCCGAGCCCATCATCCGGACCCCGCCGGGCGGGCTCACGCGCCCGATCCCAGTAAGGTCAGACCTGCTCCACGGTCGGTCCGTCACCCATGATCGTCGTGCGACGCATGTCGCGCACCACGTTCAGGTCATCAAAGGGTCGCACACGATGCATGGTCTGCCGATTGTCCCAGATGATCAGATCGTGCAGTCGCCATTCATGGGCGTAGACGAGCTCCGGCCGAGTCGCCTGCTCCATCAGATCGAAGATGAACATCCGTGCCTCCGGCACCGGCCAGCCGACAATGGCCCCGGCATGCGCGGACAGATACAGCGACTTGCGCGCATGCTCGGGCACGCTGCGCACCATGCGGTGGCGGACGGGAGCGAAGACCTCCTGCTCCGAATCGCTGAAGGTGGTGAAGCCGAGCAGGGATCGCGAATGCATCAACGAATGCTCGGCCACCAGGCCCTCGAGCTGCGCGCGGGTGGCCTGGTCCAACGCCTCCCAGGCCGCCCGCATGTCCGCGAACTCGGTGTTACCGCCGCTGTCCGGCACCGTCCGCGCGGACAGGATCGAGTACTTTGCAGGTATGGCACGATACGATGCGTCAGAGTGCCAGAGCTGGTTGCCGAAGCCGAACAGCCGCGCGCGATCCTCGCGCTGGAAGATCCGTGACGAGCCGGCCAGGTTCGACACGTCCGAGAAGTCCGCGGCCAGTCGACGCTCCGCCTGCGGGGTGACGTTGTTGCCGACCGCGGGCTGGATTGGACCAAGCCGTTTGCTGAACGCGAGCTGCGTCGTATCGTCCAGGCGCTGGTCATGGAACACCAGCACCGCGTAGCGGGCGATGGCCTGCCGCAGCAGCTCGACAGTCGGGTCGGACAATGGCTCGCGCAGATCGAGGCCGTGCACGACCGCGACGAATTCGGGCTTGATTGGTTCTAGTTCGAGGCTCAAGTCGGTTCTCCAGTGCGGCACGCGGTCACGGCCCGGCCGATGTGTGCTCCGGGTAGCCACGGGCCCCGGATGGGCCCGGGCCCGACGGCATTTCCATCTCACCCATACACCGAACGACAGGGCAGGGCAATGACGAGCATAAACACCGTAACCGGTCCGATTGCCGCGGATCAGCTTGGCTTTACACTCATGCACGAGCACATCATGGTGTCCGCGCCAAACCTGTATCGAAGCCATCCAGCCTTGTTCGGGCCCGAGGATCGAGAGTCACGCGCGGTGCAGGCATTGGAGCGGGCCCGGGCGGCCGGCATCTCGACCCTGGTCGATGCCACCACCTTCGATCTCGGCCGCGAGCCCGAGCTGCTCGCGCGGGTGGCGGCGGCGTCCGGTATGAACATCATCAATGTCACCGGCTGGTGGCTCGACGTGCCACGCTTCCTGCGTGGCGTTTCCGCCAACCAGATGGCCCGGGAGTTCGTGCGCGATGTCGAACACGGCTTCGGCGACACCGGTATCAAGGCCGGGCTGCTCAAATGCGCGGCTGATCTGGACGGTGTGACCGGCGAGCTCGAGGTGATGGCACGCGCGGTCGCCCGCGCCCACATCCAGACGGGGCTGCCGATCATGGCTCACTCCCACCCCAGCACCCAACTCGCCCGACGCCAGATCGAGATATTTCGCGAGGAGGGTGTAGACCTCACCCGGGTCAAGATCGACCACTGCAACGACACCACCGACACCGAGTATCTGCGGTGGATCCTCGACCAGGGTTGTTACCTGGGCTGGGATCGCTACCCCGGGCGTCTGGTCAGCCCACGGATGCGTACCCGCACGCTGAAGACACTCATCGACATGGGCCATGCCGAGCGCATCTGCCCGTCGCACGACTGCATCTGCCTGCATCTGCACAAGGAGCAGAACGACGGCAGCATCGCCGAACAGCACGAGTTCTACCTGCGCAATCCGGACCAGTATCTGTTCATCCATCGCCACGTGCTGCCCGAACTGCGTGACATGGGCGTCAGCGAGCAGACCATCCAGGGCATGTTCGTGGACAATCCTCGTCGCTTTTTCAGCGGTGGCTGAACGTCACCCTGAGCGAGAGGACGGTCCCCGACGCGAGTCCCCAGAGCCGCATCGTCGCCACCGGACGACGTCGGAGTCTGTATAGTTGCCGGTTACCGGGCTGCGTCGTGGGCGTCGGCGCATGCCGGCCTTCGCGACAGGAGACCCAGCTTGTTCACCTACCTCAATCCCGAAGTCCGCGGCCGGCTGATCGCCGAGGACAAGCTCATCCGCATCGACGAGTCGGGTCAGCGAATCGACCCGGACGCACCGGTCGCGGCCGGTGCGCGTGCCATCAACCTGCTCGGTCCCATTCCGCTTCCGGTCTCCATGCCGTCCGTGCGGGTACAGGTCAAATGGTACGCCGCGGTGCGCAGCACCGAGCTGGGTCAGGTGGAGGCGCTGGCCCGCGATCTGAAGGCGCGCGGTGGCCAGCATCTGTTCTCGCATCTGGTCTCGTCGATGGCGGTGAACAGCGTGCTGGTCATCGGCGAGCCCGGCGACGACCCGCTGGTACGGGTGCATTCGAGCTGCCTGACCGGTGACGTGTTCGGCTCCGAACGCTGCGAATGCGGCCCACAGCTGGACGCGGCCATCCACCGTATCCACGAGGATCCCCGAGGCGGGTATGTGATCTACATGGCCGGACACGAGGGCCGTGGCATCGGACTGTGGGCCAAGGCCGCCACCTATCTGCTGCAGGACGGCGGCGAGGACACCTATCAGGCCAATCGCTCGCTGGGGCTACCGGACGACTCACGAGACTTCAGCGATGCGGCCTCGCTGTTGAAATACTTCATCGGCGAGCGGCCGTTCCGATTACTGACCAACAACCCGAAGAAGATCCGCGACCTGGCTCAGCTCGGCTTGAGCCGCATCACGCCGGTCAAGCACGTCAGCGGTGTCTCGCAGTGGAACCGCCGTTATCTGCACGCCAAGCGCAGCTGGGGCCATCGGCTGAACGAGACCGACATTGAATTCTGAGCCATAGGGAATTCTGAGCCATGGGAATCCCGAGCTGAGAATCCTCAGTCGCGACGCGGCCGTGGTGACCGCATACAGCTCTACTGCGGACCGTCCAATCCAACCAGATCCCGGTATATCCGTCATGCAAAGCGCTACACGCACGCTCTTCGCCGAAGAGCACGAAATTTTCAGACGCAGCGTGGCTGCTTTCATCGACCAGGAGATCCGGCCCCATCACGAGACCTGGGAAGACCAGGGATGTGTGACCCGCGAGCTGTGGCGCAAGGCGGGTGCCGCGGGCCTTTTGTGCTGTGACGTGGCCGAAGCCTACGGCGGCCCCGGCGCCGACTTTCTCTACAACACCGTGGTCATCGAGGAGCTGGCGCGTTCCGGATTCTCCGGCCCGGCCGCCGGCTTTGGCGTGCACAGCGACATGGCCTCGACCTATATCAGCGGCTTTGGCAGCGAGCACCAGCGCAAGCGCTATCTGCCCGGCATGTGTGCCGGCACCACCATCGTTGCGATAGCGATGACCGAGCCAGGCGCGGGCAGCGATTTGCAGGGCATGCAGACCTACGCGGAGCGCGACGGCGACGAATACGTGATCAGCGGCCAGAAGACCTTCATCTCCAACGGTCAGCTCGCCGACGTGGTGGTGCTGGCCTGCAAGACCGACCGTAGCCAGGGCGCGCGCGGGGTCTCGCTGATCATCGTCGAAACCGAACGTGAGGGATTCCGGCGCGGACGCAATTTGAAGAAGCTGGGGATGAAGGCCCAGGACACCTCGGAGCTGTTCTTCGACGGCGTGCGGGTGCCGGTCGAGAACCGCCTCGGGGAGGAGGGTCAAGGCTTCAAGATGCTCATGAAGAACCTCGCGCGCGAACGCCTGGTGCAGGCCATCCGCGCCTGCGCGCAGACCGAGGCGGTGATCGAATGGACCATCGAGTACACACGCGAGCGCAAGGCCTTCGGCAAGACCATCGCCGACTTCCAGAACACCCGATTCGAGCTCGCCGATATCGCCGCGCAGGTGGCCGCCGGCCGGGCGCTGGTCGACCAGCAGCTGCAAAGCTACCTGCGGGGCGAGCTGGATGCCGTCGCCGCGGCCAAGTCCAAGCTGTTCCTGACCCAGATGCATTGCGCGGCCGTCGACCGCTGTCTGCAGCTGTTCGGCGGCTATGGCTACATGTGGGAGTACCCGATCACCCGTGCCTATGCCGATGCCCGGGTCAGCAAGATAGCCGGCGGCTCGGTGGAGATCATGAAGGAGATCATTGCCAGGGATCTGTTCAGCTGAGCGGGCCGTTCTTCATCGAGCGCCCGCCGCCTGCACGCTCGGCTCACGCCGCCAGGTGAGCTGCCGCCGCGTCTCGCCCCATCACCGCTGACGAGCCCGTCCTCGCCGGCTCCCGTCCCTCCATCCCCTATCAGCCGTCCCGTTCGACGCACCATCCAGCGCCGAATCGACACACGCGCATCGCGCAATCGTCTGCCCGGCCACCCGTGCGACCGTCACGCAGACGGTTCCAGCCCCTCCGACTGTCCCGGTGACCGATCCCGGACCTCCGAATGACGCCCTCCTTATCTGTTCCTGACAAGTTTCTGACAATTCTTGATCACGCCATCAACATCGTCCGGTCATTGAACGGTCCTAGCCTCTTTCCACGCATGAACTTCCCAGCGGCGACAGCGTGGTGAACGCCTTGCCGGGTGTCGTGCCGCGACGTCATGCGTGCCAACCGCGGATTGACGTTCTTCATCTACGAATGTGCAAACTCGAAAAGAGGCAGCTATGAACCTGATCCCGTTCCTGCGCCCTGCCCAGGCCATCGTGCTTGCGTGCAGTGCCTTGACGGTCTCGCATCTGGCCTATGCCGATGCCGACGACCGGGACGATCGCGAACACCGCCAACACGCGCCCGCCGGCGTCCGGCTCCCGACCGGCCAGTACATCACGCCGCTGGCGCCATACGACTCGGTCCAACACTATTTGAACCCGGGGCACCCCGCGTATCCGAGCTTCGTTGCCGGCGGGGCGGTTCGCTCGCAACTCAGCCCGGATGGCGAAACGCTTGCGGTTCTTTGCGCAGGGCAGAACAACCTCTACAAGCCCGACGGCAGCTTCGATACCCGCACCCAGTACATCTTTCTCTACGACGTCGGTGGTGAGGACAAGTCGGAGCCGGAGCTCATCCAGGTCATCCAGCAACCGGAATCCCATGTCGGTCTGGTCTGGGCACCAGACGGCAACACCCTGTATGCCGCGGGTGGCCGAGACGACGCGGTCTATGCCTACACGAAGACCGGTGGCAGCTGGATCCAGTCCGCGAAGATCGAGCTGAAGCACGACAAAGGCGTAGGCCTGAGCGTGCTTCCCAACGCTGGCGGCCTGGCCATCTCCTCGGACGGCAAGACCCTGGTCGTGGCCAACAACTACAACGATTCGATCAGCGTGATCGACACGGCGACGCAACAAGTCCGCTACGAGCACGATCTGCGGCCATTCTTCGGCAACAACGAAGGCACCAGCGGTGGCGCCGGTGGCACCTATCCTTTTGCAGTCGCTCTGACCGACACGGGTATCGCCTACGTCTCGGCCAATCGCGATCGCGAGGTCGTGGTCGTCGATGTCTCGTCGCCGAACGCAGGCCATCTGCTCGGCCGGATCTCGCTGGAAGGCAATCCGTTGGGCATGACCCTGGACGCGGCGCAGACACGGCTGTACGTCGCTCAGGACAACGCCGACCTGGTGGCGGTCATCGATACGGCGACCAACACGGTCATCGACAACATCGATACCCGCGCGCCGGCCGGATTGCTCGACGATGAAGACGATCGCGGCCGCAACGAGCACCACGGCCAAGGCAAGCACCGTGGCTCCAAACGGCGCGACGACAAGGAGCCACGCTACACCGGTGCCGCGCCGTTCTCTGTCAGGATTTCTCCGGACGGCAACACCCTGTACGCGGTCAACGACGGTGCCAACTCGGTCGCCGTGATCCCGCTACGCGGCCGCCGCGCCAACAAGGTCGTGGGACTGATTCCGACGGCATACGCGCCTCGCGATATCAGCTTCAGCGCTGACGGCACCTGGATGTACATCATCAACGGCAAGAGCAACACAGGTCCCAATCGAGGCCATCTGACCGGCTACACGGGGAGCATCACCAGCAGCACCTACCCGGACGCCAACATCGACGCGGCTCCGGTGCCGGTCGCCAGCTACCCGCTCGGTGATGCCTGCGACGAAAAGTGCCAGAACGACAACGCCGCTGCACGCGAGCTCGTAAGAGGCACCAACGACTACCAGTTCCAGCTCGAGAAATCGTCGCTGGTGAGCGCGCCGGTGCCGAGGAACTGGATGCTGGAACGCCTGACACAACAGGTCGCCGAGAACAATCACTACAACAACGCCGACGATACCTATCCGGTCATGGAATTCCTTCGCCGGAAGATCAAGCACGTGATCTACGTCGTGAAGGAGAACCGCACCTTCGATCAGGTTCTGGGGGACCTCGACAACGGTTCGAACGGCGACCCTGATCTGACCATCTTCGGCAAGGCGATCACACCGAATCTGCACAGGTTCGCACTCGATTTCGTCACCCTTGACAACTTCATGGACCCGGGTGACGGCAGCATGGACGGTTGGTCGTGGTCGATGGCGGGTCGTGTCACCAGCACCGAAGGACTCACCCAGCAGCTCAACTACGGTGGTCACGGTCTGTCCTACGAATCGGAAGGTTCCAACCGCAACGTCCCGGTCAACTGGGAAACCACCGAAGAGCGGGACGCGGCCGTGGGCCCCGTGGGAACGGCCAACTACACCGACGCTGCCGCGGCACAGGACCTGCCGGGCGGCGTGGAGAACCTCCTCCCAGGTGCACGCAACCACGCCTCCGCCGACGCACCGTTCGGGGCAGAAGACGGGTTCATTTTCAACGCGGTCCTGGAAGCCGGTGGCACGGTTCGCAACTATGGCTTCCTGGTGAGGAACTTCGGCGAGCTGGTCCAGAATCCGTACAGCGCCGGAAAGGTCCAGGTGGGACCGCTGGATCCCTCACTGCCGAGGGCTGACTTCGCCAGCGCCGCGGACAAGCTGCCGGCCGGCAGCACCGACGTCTACTTCCGCGGCTACGACCAGTCCTATCCTGACAGGTGGCGCTACGAGGAATGGAAACGCGAGTTCGACATGTACGTCGAGAACGGCAACCTGCCCAGCTTGACCCTGTTCAGGATCAGCCACGACCACATGGGCAACTTCGGCTCTGCTCGCGCGGACGTGAACACGCCCGAGACCCAGCAGGCCGACAACGACCTTGCCATTGGCAAGATGGTCGAGGCTGTCGCCAACAGCCGCTACGCCAAGGACACCTTGTTCATCATCATCGAGGATGACTGCCAGGACGGTCCGGACCATGTCGACTCGCATCGTTCAACGACCTACGTGGTCGGTCCGTACGTGAAGCAACGTGCCGTCGTCAGCGCACCGTACAGCCAGGTCAATGCCCTGCGCACCATAGAGGACATCCTCGGCACGGAGCACATCAACCTGAACACGGCGTTCCAGAAACCGATGGTCGAGGTGTTCGACATCAAGGCCGGGCCGCACTGGAGCTACGAGGCGGTGGCCTCGACGGTGCTGCAGACCACCAGCCTGGATCTTGGCCAGACACCGTACCTGGACGGTCCGGTGGTGAGGCCGAAGCATGGCCACGAGTACTGGGAGAAGAAGACCCGTGGCTTCGACTTCTCCGATGCCGATCTCATTACGCCGGCAAGCTACAACCGGGTTCTCTGGCTAGGGCTCAAGGGTGACAAGCCGTATCCGAACGTCCATTCCCAGTTTCGCTCGGAAAAGGACTGAGGCGTAGCGCCACCGGTTCGGACCCTACCTTCGGATCGTGCGATGCAAAGCGGGTCCGGACCGGACATCAGTCCAGTGCACCTGCGGTGCCGGGAAGCCTGGCTCCCGGCACCGCTCAAGCCACGCGGCACGGACCTCAATCGCCGTCGCACAGTGCCCGAAACGCCTGCTCCCGGGTCGCGTCCGCCGCCGCCAGATCCGCCCTGCTACGCCGCAGCCACTCGTCGCACGCGTCAATCCGTGTCCGTTCGGCGTCCAGCATCCGTTGCATTTCCACACGCTGTGGCCCGCCCTGGCCTCGCCGCCCCTGCACCATGTGCTCGGCGCTCGTCACCCTGCGCAGCGCCGCCTCATCGAGGGGCAACGCCTGCCCGGACTCGGTCTGGTAGAGCCGTGCGACCGTCTCGTACGGTATCTCATGCAACCTCAGACCTTTGCTCCGACCGTGATCGGTGAGTTTCGAGGCGAAATGATGACCGATACGAAACGGCACGTCGGCGACCTGCGCCAGCACGTCGGCAATCTCGGTGGTGGTCGAGTAATCGGCCAGCACCATGTTCAGGGCACGCTCCGCGTCCACGACCAGACCATCCACGATCCGTCGCGCCAGATCGAGCACCTGCACGGCGCGTGCATGCGGCACCGGATCGTACAACCGATAGTCGAACATGCCGGTGCGATTGTTGTGTGCAAGCAGCGGCTGCGACTGCATCTCGCCCAGCCACATGCTGGCCTGCGCGCGCAGCTGCTCGAGCGCCGCGGGATTGCGCTTTTGCGGCATGATGCTGGACGTTCCGGTCAATTCACCGGTGGCCAGCAGCATCCAGGGCACCGGATCAGCGTATTGGGCATGCACATCCTGCGCGAACTGCCCGATCTGCAGTGCCGCGATCGCATAGCTACCGGCCACCTCCAGGGCACTGTCCACTGGCGCGAGATGATTGGCATCGTAGGCGTTCTCGACCAGCCCCTCGAAACCGAGCAATGCGCTGAGTCGCGCGCGGTCTATAGGGAAGCTCGAGGTGGCGAGCACCGCGGCGCCTAGCGGGTTGCGATTGACTCGGGCATGGACCTGCATGATCCGCTCACACTCTCGTGCCAGTGCCTCGGACAGCGCATGCAGATAATGCGCGAACGTGGTTGGCTGCGCCTGTACGCCGTGGGTATAGGCCGGAATGATGGTATCGATATGCTCGCTGGCCCGGGCGTGCACGCGCTCGCGCAGGCGCAGCAACGCGGACAGCACCTGCAACAATCCGTCGCGTAGATTCATGCGCGCGATGGTCGAAGCAAGATCCTGTCGACTGCGCCCACTGTGCAAGCGAGATGCATCCGCACCGACCAACGTAGTCAGACGCGGCTCGTAGTCCAGATAGTCGGCCGAGCTGCGTCGTCGCGACGCATTCGACTGCTCCTCGTCCATCAGCCTGGCGATACCCCGGGCGATTCGCCCCGCCACCTCGGCACGCACGATACCGGTCTCGGCCAGCATGACGATGCTGGCCTGATTGATCTGGTCGAGCCATTCGATCGAACGTCCACCGCCGCGGAACGCGGCGTTCAGATCCAGTGCGGCTCCAGTCTCGTCAGTCATCGGATTGATTCCTCCACGCCACGGTGCGCCACGCACCTGCAAGACCTCCAGCTGCAATGAGGCGCGGCACACACGAGCCGTTCTCTCGCGCCTCGACACCTCTTCTCATGAGCCGCTCCCGATACCGACCAACGACCCAACAGCCGAACGAGCCACCATCCGCGGCTTGGACGATACCAACATGAACGTCTGATTACCGCACTGTCAGCGCCTGGACATCCCATGTTCAGGCCACGCTGACTAAGCTTTCTCATGTTCGCTCCGGGCCTTCGAGCGACCAGAGCGGTTCGACACGATCGACGCAGCACGTGAATCAGAAGGCATCGATTGGACGGCGCCCGGGATGAGCCCACCCGGACCACGGGCCAGTCCAGAGGATGACAGCGCGCGTCTGCGGAGGTCATCGATTCATGCCCTCCGCGAGAAGGCCCGGCAGCGACCCATGCCATTCATACCTCGGAGAAGTCGCGATGAACACACCAGGCTCGAAGCTGAAGCCGCTTGCAATCGGCACATTTCTCCTCACCCTCGCGAGCAGCACCTTGATCGTCGCCACCCCGGCCTCCGCCAAGGTCAGCGGCGAGAAGCCGGACGATTCACCAGGATGGGTGGTCATCGAGGAAGACTGGTATTACCCGCTGCTCGACGAATCCAGCCAGGCCTTGCACGACGCACGAGCACATTTCCGCAAAGGCGAAGAACGTGCCGCCGCGAACGAGCTACGCAAGGCCGAGGCCTGGCTCAGGTACGCGGCCGGCCACGCAATGCAACGTTCGAAGGATGCGCTGACCGCCGCCGCCGGCGACCTGCGCATGCTCGCCCAACGCCTGCACGACGGCAAGGTAGTGAGCGCGGCCGAGTTGGACAAGCGCGTCGCTCAGGCCAGTGAACAGCTGGCCGCGTGGCACTACTACAAGGCTCGTGCCAGCATGGGCGCCGAAGAAGAGCGACACGCCGCACAGGAGCTGCTGGCCGCCGCCCGACACCTGCGTCTGGCCGCAAGCTCGGCGCGCTACGAGTACGGTCCCGATGGCTTGCTGGCGCTGGACACCGTGGAAGAGCACGGACGTATCATCGAGCGCGGCGAGGTGCTGTCACGGGATGCGCTCGACACGGACCTTCGCGCCATAGGCGGTGCGGTCGACAAGATGGCGACAGCGCTGGCCGAGGCCGCCGACTGAACAGATCTCATCGGCGAGCGATCGCATCGGTCGTCGTGTCGACAGCCCCTGCACGGGCCGCCACAATCTTCGGGACCCAAGGTTCATGATGAACTTCAACGACAAGGGCCAGCGAGCCATGGTGCTCGTCCTCCAGGCCGTGCTCTTCATCGGGCTCGGCGTGTTCGCTGCCGTGCTCGTGCAGCAACGTCACCTGGCCGATCCGAAGGTGCGGTTGGATATCGCACATCAAGCGCTGCTCGATGGCAACGACCGCACCGCCTTCGCACTGTTCTCGGGGCTTGCCGATGCTGGCAACGCACGTGCTCAGTATTGGCTCGGTGACATGTACGAACGCGGCTACGGCGTGAAGAAGGACATGAAGAAGGCGATCGACTGGCTGAAGAAGGCAGCCGTGCAGGGACTGGCTACCGCCCAGGCGCGTCTGGGCGAGCTCTATCTGGACGGTCAGCAAGCGCCGCAGGACTTCACCGCGGCCCGCTCGTGGCTGGAGAAGGCAGCGAATCAACACCAGGCGAGCGCCGAGCGTCTACTCGGGGACATGGCGCGCAACGGGCTCGGCATGCCACGTGACCCGGTGCGCGCCTACCAGCTGTACGAGCAGGCGATCCTCGACGGTGACGAGTACGCCGTGCATCTTCGCGATCGGGTGCTCGAGAAGATGAGCCCTGAGCAGCTCGCGCAGGCCCAGGCTGCCACGCGGCCTTCGACCACCGACAGCGCCCCAGCAAGCCGTTGAAGCACCCCATCGCGAGGACCGCCGGGCGCCTCAGATACGGCCCAGATCGCGCCCTACCAGACTGAACGACTGGCCGCTTGGCCCATGCTCGGGCAGACCGGCCAGGAACAACGCCAATGGCACCACGTCCTCGGGGTTCTTCGCCCATTCACCGGCGATGGACAGGATCGGCGCGGCGCTGGAATCATCACTCTCGCGTTCCTCGGGCACGCCGGTCATGGTCGTGCGAACAGGACCCGGGATGATCTCATTGACCGCGATGCGGTCCGCACGCAGCTCCTGCGCGAGCACGCGTGTCAGCACCGCGAGACCGGCCTTGGCGCAGGCATAGGCGCTGGAGCCCGGCATCGCGTTGCGTGCCACGCCAGAGCCCATCAGCAGGATCTTGCCGCCTCCGCGGGCGCGCAGATGCGGAATCGCCGTGCGACACTGCAGGTAGGCACCATGCAGGTTCACCTCCACGGTCTGTCGCCAGCGTTCGATATCGGAGTCCGCGACATCAGCTCGCTCACCCGCCACACCGGCGTTGACCAGAACCAGATCGATGCCGCCAAAGACCCGGGCGGCCTGCGCGAACAGTCGCTCCACCTGGTCCGGATCGCTGACGTCACAGGTCTGGGCATGCGCCTGCCCACCCGCGTCACGGATCGACGTGGCGGTGCGCTCGATCTCCGCCGCGCTACGAGCGGCGCAGACGACCCGCATTCCGGCGTTGGCCAGGCCGAGCGCGATGGCTCTACCGATGCCCCGTCCCGCGCCGCTGACGACGGCGACCTTCTGGCTCAGATCCGGCTGATGGCTCATGCAAGACTCCAGCGTTCGAACCGGCGCACGCGCCGGTCAGGCTCGCGACAACCCGGGTCCGTCCACTGCCACCCGGTACGCGCCAGCCAGCCCATTGTTCATTCGCACTTCGATCGCGAAGTCGTAGCGGTCGATGTCCAGGGCGATGGCGAGATCCTCGGGATGCGCGTCCCGACCGTCGGCGCGCAGGAAACGTGCCGCCTCAGACCCGGCCAGGATCGCCGCCTTGACTGCCTCCGGGGCGCCGGGTCGACCCTCGAGCAGGTTGCGCAGATGCAACGCGCAAAGCTCGTCCTCGTCGGTACGCACGACGCCATTCTTGCCCATCGCGACCACGCTCGCTCGATCGCTGGCGCTGTCCTTCATGACCCGCGCGCAGGCTGATGCGGTCACCAGGGCCCCGGCGAACAAACGGTCGGCACCGCTCGCCGCGACGATCCCCTGGGTGCCGGCGCTGGTGCGCTGGATGACCGTCCGACCGCTGAGATCGAGCATGCTGATCGCATACGGCGAATTGCCGTGGTCGAAACCTTCGGGTGGCGTGCCCTCGACCTCGCCCATGCACAGCTGACCGACACCACGCTCACGCAGCGCGAGCGCCTGATCGACATCACTCACCATCACCACCCGCTCGGCACCGTTGGCGAGCGCCACGGCGGCGGTGGTGAAGGCGCGGAACACATCGATGATGACGACCGCTCCGCGAGCCCGCCGCGCACCCTCGATCAGGCTGTCGACGACGACCTGCATCAAGCGTCCCGTTGTAGCAGCTCGATGGAGACATTCTCCGGGCCACGCATGAATGCGATCCGCACGCCCGGACGAATGGTGGTCGGCTCCATTGTGAAACGAGCCCCCTTGGACTTCAGCTCGCTCACCGTGGCATCGAGATCGATCACCCGCAGGCCGATATGATCGAGACCTTGATACGGCGGCTCCGGCGGCGGCGCGGTCTTGTCACCCGGCGCGACCGCGGCGATGAAGATCGCCTGTCCGCCCAGGTTCAGATCGATACGTGGCTTGCCGCCCGGCGCGGAACGTATGACCTCGGCGCCGAACATCTCGGCATAGAACGTGGCCGTCGCCTCGGGATCCGGGCTGCGCAGATGTATGTGCTCGAAACTCACCTCGGTCATGACTGTCCTCCTGTGGACTGTTGTGGTGAGGCCGTTCTCGCACGGCCAAGACCCGGAGCTGCCAGCATCAGTGTCCGACGGAACGCTGAGCGAGACCCTGGATCTCGATCAGATGGACCAGTCGCGCACGCGGCGCTCAGCGAGCCATGTACCCCCCATCGACCAGCAGATCGGCGCCGGTCATGAAGCTCGATGCATCGCTGGCCAGGAACAACGCGGCCTGTGCGATCTCCTCGGGTCGTCCCAGACGATTGAACAGGGTAAGGCCGCCGCTGGCCTGCTCGGCCTCCTGCGGGCTGCCATACTTGGCATGCACCCGCTCGGTACCGATCGGACCGGGCGAGATGGTATTGACCCGTATACCCTGATCGGCGTGGTCGATGGCCATCACCCGGGCGAGCTGGATGAGCGCGGCCTTGGCCGCGCCATACCAGGCGTGACCGGGCTTGCCCACCTGGCCGAGCTGCGAGGCCATGTGGATGATGCTGCCACCGCCGCTGGCCGCGATCAGCGGCACCGCGTATTTGCTCATCAGGAACGGTCCGCTGAGGTTCACCGCCAGCGAACGATTCCAGTCTGCCTCGTCGAGCTCGACCACCGAGCCATACGGCACGAAGCAGGCTGCATTGTTGACCAGCACGTGTAGCGCGCCGAACCGGTCGCGCGCCTGCGCCACGGCCGCCCGCGCCTCGTCGGCGCTGGACACATCGCAACGAACGCTGTGCATGCGCCCGACCGCGTCAGCCATTTCACAGGTGGCGGCGCTGCCGGCCATGTCGACGTCCGCGCAGATGACGTTGGCACCCGCGCCGGCGAAGGCGAGTGCGATGGCCCGACCGATGCCGCTGGCGGCACCGGTGACGATCGCGGTCCTATCCTGCAACGCGCCCATCATGCGCCTGCCTGCCAACCGCGCCCGGCGGCATGCCAGTCGATCTGCTCGTTGTAGCCCTCGCGGTAGCGCCGATAGTGGCGCAGATGGGCATCGTCGGCCCGTGCCACCGTCGGCATGGGCTCCAGATCGAAGTGATGGTAGTGATCGACGCCGCGTACCAGGCTCGCCGGCATTCGCGTCGAACCGATGTGACGCACGCGGGTCGGCACGTAGCTGATACCCAGACCGATACGCCGGTCGGCGCTGCGATTCGCGCCAGAGGTATGGATGCACAAGGTGTGATGCAGCGAGAACTGGCCCGGCCGCAGCGGCGCGGGCACGGTCCGCTCGGCATCGACCTCCAGATCCACCCGTTGTCCGCCGCCGTTGATGCTGTTTGGATCGGCGCGGGCGACATGCTGCACCTGGCCGCGTTGCTGGCTGCCGGGAACAAAGCGCATGCAACCGCTGTGGTCCGAGGCCTCGCTCAGCGCCAGCCAGGCGGTGACATGCTC
Source organism: Gammaproteobacteria bacterium (assembly GCA_020444775.1). The sequence goes on along the minus strand of JAGRHX010000228.1, from coordinate 12,270 downwards.
GTGCGGTCGCAGTCCGAAATAGGTGGCGTCCTGGTGTGGCAGGGTCAGTGCTTCGCTGCCCGGCTCCTTGATGAACCAGGTGCAGGTCCAGCACAGGATATCCGGGCCGATCAGATCCTCGACCGCGTCGACGATGCGCGGATGACGCACCAGTTCCGCCACCCACGGCAACAGCAGGTGGGTCTTGTAGCGAAAGCGAGCCTCGCCCGCGGGCAACGAGGCCCCCAGCTCTCGCTCGAAATCCTCGAGCAGCTCGCGGTAGCCGCGCGCCTCTTCGTCCGACATCGCGGTGAACGGGGCGATGAAACCGTCGCGCGCATATGCCTGCCTTTCCGACTCGCTCAGCATGCTCATGACCACCTCCCGGTCGTGAATAGGCGGAGTAACGTTTACCGATGATAGCGAGTCGGCGTTGCGGATGGCAGCCCGTTCAGCCGTTGCCGTGGTCGGTCGCGGCACTCGGTCGTACCCGCAGCAAACGGGCGGCAACCACGGCCAGCACCGCGACCACAACCACCATCAGGGTAGCCAGCGCATTGATCTGCGGGCTCACGCCCAGGCGGATGCTGGAGAAGATGTGAATCGGCAAGGTGGTGGAGCCCGGCCCGGAGACGAAGCTGGCGATCACCAGATCGTCCAGGGACAGGGTGAAGGCGAGCAGCCACGCGGCCACCAGTCCCGGCGCCAGCAACGGCAGGGTGATGGTCACGAAGGTGACCATCGGTGAGGCCCCCAGATCGGCCGCCGCATCCTCCAGCGTGGTGTCCACGGTGGTCAGACGGGCCCGGACGATGGCGCAGGCGTAGGCGATACCGAGGGTCACGTGGGCGATACCGATGGTCAGCTCGTCTCGTCCCGCCGGCCAGCCCAGGAAGGACTGCATGAACACGAACAGTAGCAGCAGTGACAGGCCGATGACGACATCCGGCATCACCAGCGGTGAGATCAACAGCGCGCCGAGCAGACGACGACTCGTGAATCGCCCGAAACGAACCAACGCGTAGGCCGCCGCGCAGCCCAGCACAACGGCCACGCTCGCGCTCACCGAGGCGATCTTCAGGCTTCGCAGCGCGGCGTCGATCAGACGTTCGTTGCCAAGCAGGGTCGTGTACCAGTGGGTCGAGAAACCGCCCCAGACGGTGACCAGCCGCGAGGCATTGAAGGAGTAGCCGATCAGCACCAGCACTGGCACGTACAACAGCGCATAGCCGAACAGCAGGCAACCCAGCAGCGGCAGACGACTGCTCATGCAGCTTGCCCACCGCGCCGCTCGGCCAGCCATTGCACCACCAGCACAGGCCCGACCACCAGCACCAGCAGCGAAACGGTGAGCGCGGCGGCCATCGGCCAGTCACGATTCTGAAATGTTTCGAGCCACAACAAGCGACCCATCATCAAGAAGTCCGAGCCCCCCAGCAGCTCGGGGATCACGAACTCGCCCAGCGCCGGGATCAGGACCAGCAGACAACCGGCAAGCACACCTGGCATCGACAAAGGCAAGGTGATGTCCACGAAACACCTGAACGGTCGTGCGCCCAGATCCGCCGCCGCCTCCAACAGAGCCGGATCCTGTCGCTCGACCACCGCATAGATGGGCAGCACCATGAACGGTAGATACCCATAGATGATACCGAGGAACACCGCGAAATCGGTGTACAGCAGCTGGAGCGGCTGCTCGACGAGTCCCAGCCCCTGCAACAGCTGATTGATCAGCCCGTTGCTGTTGAGCAACGAGGCGAAGGCATAGGTGCGGACCAGGAACGAGGTCCAGAACGGCACCATCAACAGCACCAGCAGGATCATGCGATGACGCGCCGGTGCACGGGCGATGGCCAACGCCATCGGAAAGCCGATCAACAGACAGCCGAGCGTTGCGAGCGTGGCGATGCGCAGCGAGCCGAGAAAGGCCTGTAGATAGTAGCTATCCCCGAACAGCAGACGATAGTTGTGCAGCCCACCCTTGAAGACCGGTCCCGGCCAGTCCAGCAGCGACTCATAGGGCGGGATACCGAGCACCGGTCGGCTGAGGCTGATCGCCGTCACCACCAGGATGGGCAAGGCGAAGAACAACAGCAGCCACAGCAGCGGTGGCGCGATCACGGCAAGACGTCGCAACGACACCCCCATCAATCCGCGATCAACACCGCTGCAGCATCCGACCAGTACAGCGAATGTCGCTTGCCGGCCACGTGCCCCGATTCGGTGCCGCTCTCGCGCGCCGGGATGCGCACGTCCACCGCCTGACCCGCATCCAACACCATGCGCAGCAGCCAGGTGTGGCCGAGGAAAGCGCACGCCGCCACCGTGGCGCTACAGCGCGGTGCCCCACCACCTGGTTCGTCTATAGGCCGCACGTCGATACGCTCGGGTCGCAGCATCAGGTTCAACCGCTGACCGACGCTCGCCGGGACGTCACACGGCAGCTCCAGGCGTTCTCCGGTCGCCAGCTCCAGATCGACACGCCCATCGGCGAACCGCTCGACCCGAGCGTCGAAGAAGTTCGCATCACCGACGAAATCGGCGACGAAACGATTCGCCGGCCGACCGTAGATGATCTCGGGACGGTCGATCTGCACGATCCGTCCTGCATCCATGACCGCCACGCGTGTCGACAGGCTCATCGCCTCATCCTGGTCATGGGTCACCATCAAGAAGGTGATGCCGAGCTGTGACTGGATGCGTTTGAGCTCGAAACGCGCCTGCTCACGCAGGCGCTTGTCCAGTGCCGCCATCGGCTCGTCCAGCAACAGGATGCGCGGTTGCTTGACCAGCGCGCGGCACAGCGCGACACGCTGACGCTGGCCGCCGGACAACTCGTCCGGCCGGCGTCGCGCCAGCTGACCGATCGAGAACAGATCGAGCATCTCCGCCACCCGTCGGCGCACCTCGGCGCGCGCCAGGCCCTCACGTCGCAGGCCATAGCCGACGTTGGCGGCAACATTCATGTGCGGGAACAAGGCGTAGGACTGGAACACGGTGTTGACCGGCCGCGCATGAGCCGGTCGTGCACTGACGTCCACGCCATCGAGCAGCACGCGGCCGGTATCTGGCCTGTCCAGTCCCGCGATCAAGCGCAGCAAGGTGGTCTTGCCACAGCCCGAGGCGCCAAGCAGCGAGAAGAACTCGCCACCGTCGATGCGCAGATCGACGCCTTGCACCGCCATCACCTCGGCGTAGCGACGCGTTACGCCCTGCAGCTCGATGGCCGCCGGACGCGGGTCGGTACTGCTCAGTTGCGCGCGGTCAGCGCCGGGTCTTGACACGATTCCAGGCCCGGCTGCGCTGACGTTCGAAGTTGCTGTCCATGAGCTTGAACGAGTACAGCTCGATCTCAGCTGGCGGATTGACCGCCGGATCCTTGCGCATCGCCTCGTCCATGTACTCACGCGAGGCAGGCACCGCGTTGGCGTACCCCACCGCGCTGGAGATCGAACCGATCACCTCGGGCGTCAGCAGATGGTCGATGAACGCATGCGCGTTGCCTGGATGCGGCGCATCGACCGGTATGGCCATCACGTCGATATTGAACGCGGCGCCCTCGCGCGGCAGGAAGATATCGATGACCACGCCGTTGCCAGCCTCGCGGGCGCGTTCCCTGGCCTGCACCAGATCACCCGCATAGCCCATCGCCACGCAGGTGGCGCCGTTTGCCAGATCGTTGATATAGCTGGATGAATGAATGTAGCGATAATAGGGACGCGCCGCCGACAGCAGCTCGGTGGCCTTGTCCAGGTGGGCCTGCTCGGTGGAGTTGGGATCGAGCCCGAGGTAGGCGAGCGCCGCCGAGAACACCTCCTCGGGCGAATCCAGCACGCTCACCCCGCAACCCTGCAGCTTCTCCAGCACCGCCGTGTCGAACAGCATCGCCAGCGAACCGATCGGCGCGTCAGGCGCGGCGGCCTTGACCTTGTCGACGTTGTAGCCCACGCCAGTGCCGGCCATCATGTAAGGCACACCGTATTCGTTGCTCGGATCCGCGACCTGCATCTGCGCCAGCACCTTGGGATCGATCCTCGCGTAATTCGAGAGCGCCGAACGATCCAGCTTCTGGTAGGCACCGGCGAGGATCTGCCGCGCGAGATATGGGGTGGCCGAGGGAAACACCACGTCATATCCGGAGTTGCCGGTCAGCAGCTTGGCGTCGAGCACCTCGTTCGAGTCATAGACATCGTAGTTGACCTTGATGCCGGTCCGTGCGGTGAAGTCCGCCAGCGCCTGCTCGGTGATGTAGTCCGACCAGTTGTAGACGTTGAGCACCTTCTCCTCGTCCGCGCGGCAGACACCGCAGGCAACGATCAGTGACAGCGCTGCAAAGGCGAGCAGGCTGCCCGGCGAAACGCGAAAAGCGGTCATGTAGAACCTCCAGATTGCACGCAAGCACAACGCACCGCCCGGCCCTCGGGTCGGCGGCTGAGCAGGCTCGGACCTGTTCCCGAAACGCGGCGACCCAGAAGAGGTCGACGTCGACCTCGACCTCGACATCGTTCCCGGCATCGCCCCCGACACGGCGCGATCAAATCACGTTCCAGAACCCGCGCATAGACCGTCCCGTTGCCGGCGCAGGCATCCGCACACAGGCACATGACCGGCGTCGAATGCTTGACTATGATTGGGCGGCGATTTGATCCCCGTGCGTGCAATCGAGGTCCAGAGCATGACAGAGCCCCGCATCACTCCACTGACTGAACGGATTGGCGGACGGGTCGAAGGCCTGAGCCTGGACCAGCCACTGTCCGACCAGGACTTCGATGGGATCCGTCGCGCGCTGCTTGACTGGAAGGTGCTGGTGTTTGCCAATCAGCGTCTGGACGCGGCCAGCCTGCACGGCTTCGCGCGGCGCTTCGGTCCGCTGCAACAGCACGTGCTGCGCAAGTACCGGCATGCGCAGTTCCCGGACCTGTCGTGGCTCACCAACGTCGCTGCGGACGGCTCGGTGGACACCTTCGGTGTGAAACGTGCGACCGCTTGGCACTCGGACGGCAGCTACAGTCAGGACCCACCAGCACTTGGCATGCTGTACGCCTTCGAGGTGCCGAGCAGCGGCGGCGGTACCTTGTTCGCCGACATGTGTCACGCCTGCGAGACCCTGGATTCAGCCGATCTCGCGCGGCTCGAGGGGCTGACGGGTCTGCATCGCCACGGTGGCGGCCCGGCCGGCGAGATGTATGACGGATCGCTGCAGGCCGACCAGGCAGAGGGCTTCGAGGACGCCGTGCATCCGGCCATCACCACCCACCCCGAGAGCGGCCGGCGGGTGCTGTACGTGAACAGCACCCACACCCGGCGGTTCGCCGAGCTCGAGCCGGCCGAGAGCGTGGCCCTGATCGAACGCCTGATGAGCCACGCGACGACACCGGACAACGTCTACGCCCATCAGTGGTCGGTGGGGGACCTGCTGATCTGGGATCAGCGTTCGACCATTCATCGCGGCGCAGGCGACTATCCGCCCACCGATCGGCGGGTGAAGCTGCGCGCCATCGTCCAGAGCCTGGATTGACGGCAAGCCCGACGGACGGTGCTCAGCCCGCCGACGGCTGTAGCGCGTCGATGCCGGTCACCAGCGACAGACACAGCTCCAGGGTAGGTACCTCGATGTGCTGCTGGTGCGCGATGCGCACGGCGTGACCGAGCGTGCCCTCGACCTCCAGGCGACGCCCGGCCTCCAGGTCCTGCAGCGACGACATGCGGTGGCTCGGCGCGGTCCGGGTGAAGGTATCGCCCACCGCACGCACCGTTTCCACCGCGGCCTCGAAAGGCTGTTCGATGATCGAGGCCACCGGCAACGGCGATTGATCGATGAGCTGCACCTTCACGGCCGCGGCAATGGCGCCCATCTCCTTGACCTGGTGCACGGCGAGGGCTGCAAGCTCCGGATTGGACAGAATCCGACCGGTGTTGGCCCGGCCCAGCACGCATAGCGTGAACAAGGCTATCCAGCCGACGAACTTCGACCATTCGACGCTGGCGATGTCACCGACCGAACGCGCGTTGACACCGGCCGTATCGATGGCCTGCGCCACCGCGGCCGAGCGACTGGCCGCGTCCGCCACCAGAGATCCCACGTACAGACAGACATTACGCGTGAACTCGACCTGCCCATCCGCTTTGAGCTCGCCGCTGGTATCGGCCATACAACCCAGCACCCGGTCCCGCCCGAAGTCCTTGGCGAGCAGCTCGTTCTTGAGCACGCCGTTCGCCACCGAGAACACGCTCTGCGCATCGATGTGTCGAGTCGCTTTCAGCGCGTCGGTCATGTGATAGGTCTTGACCGTGTAGACCAACGCGTCGCACGCCGGGGCAGCGTCATCAGCCTGTGCCACGTCGCAGGCGAGATCCAGATCGGTAAGCCCACGAACACGCAAACCTTGCTCGCGTAGCTGCTCGGCACGCGCGCCGCGCGCGATCATCTGCACCTGATGGCCGGCCTTGATGAGGTGCGCGCCGAGAATGCTGCCGAGCGCCCCGGCACCGACTATGGTGAATCGCATCTGCTCACTCCGCTGATTGTTCGTGATCGCGGCACGACGCGCTCAGGATTCCGCCAGGGGTATCCGGTAGGCGCGTTGCGCGGTGCCCTGGAAGAGGTCCAGCTTCTCCGTCGGCGTCGCGCCAGCGGCGATCCGCTTGAAGGCGTTCCAGACGACCGGGTAGCTGCACCAGGCGCGCTGCACCGGGAAGTTGCTCTCGAACATGCAACGCGACGCGCCGAACACCTCGATACAGCGCTCCAACCACGGTCGCCAGGCATCGGCAACCTCCTCCGAGCCGGGCGGCATCGAGCGGTCAGCGTCACTGCCTGGCATGCGGATGGGCAGCGCGCCGAGCTTCATCACCACGTTCGGGCAGGACGCAACCTCGCCGATGACGCTCTTCCAGATCCGAAAGACCTCGTCACGCCGGTCGCGATACGGGCCACCGAGGATCGGGCTGCCGACATGATTGAGGATGATGGTCAGCTCGGGAAACTCGCGGGCGGTCTCGATCACGTCATCGAGCTGTGGATGATAGAGCCAGCTATCGAACGACAGACCCATGCGGCTAAGCACGCCCAGCGCTTCGCGCACCGCCGGCTCACGCAGCATTCGGGCACGCGGGGCAACGTTGCGAATGCGCTCGCTTGCGTCCCAACCGGTCGAGTAACGCACACCACGAAAGCGCCCGCCCGAGGCACGCAGGTGGGCCTCGAGGATCGGTTCCACCGCGGCGCCCAGGGTCAGGTCCACCCGACCGAACATCACCGCGCAGGCCCGCGCCGCGCCGTAGCCACCGCTCTCGCTCATCGCCGCGACCCCGGTGACGAACTCGGTCTCGCCGAGCGAGCGCAGCGACTCCTCGCCATCGGCCTTGTACATGGAATGACACTCGGCGAAGACCGTGGCGAGGACCTTGTGGCCGCTGTTCAGATCCCCGAGCAGCTCCGGCAGCAGGTAGGGCACGCCGTTGCGGATCCACAGGTGATGATGGGGATCGACGATCGGCAACGCCGGCTCGAGGATCGGCTCCTCGAGGCTTGCCAGCCATTGCTCGTGTCGTGCCGCCTGCTCGATCGGGCTGTCAGTCATGCATGCTGCTCCTCTCGTTCGCCGCGTGGCCGGACGCCTGGCCAGGCCGATACGTCACCGTTCGGCCCGCGCCCGGAGCCACCTCCGCTGCCGCGGGCTGCCAGCGATGATATACGACAAACCTCACCGGCCGGGCACGTCAAGCGATAGCGGCCGGCGCCGATCCGCTTGTCACGCGGTGCGCATTCGCTATAGTCGGGGACTCGGCCAGCCACGTTCGGGTGCCTGACATGTCCAGCACGAGCAGTTCCGATGTCGCGCAAACCCTGGTCACCCAGGAGATGATCGACAGCAAGGGGGTTTGGGGCGACGAGAAGGTCTCGTTTCCGGTCGGCGCATCGGACATCCGCCGCTGGGCCATCGCGGTCTACTGGCCCGAGCCACCACCACGCATCTACTGGGACGAGGCCTACGCCCGCGGCACGCGCTGGGGCGGTATCATCGCCCCCCAGGAGTTCAATCCCTTCACCTGGCCGGTGGAACGCAGCGGCCCGGCTTCGGCCGGCGCGCTACCGGGTCAGGCACCGAAGAAGGGTGACAACGTGCTGAACGGCGGGCAGACCGACACCTTCTTCAAGCCCATCCGACCCGGCGACGTGATCACCTCACGCAGCCGTCTCTCACACTGGGAGGAACGGACCGGGCGCAACGGGCTCACATTGTTCCAGTACACCGAGACCGAGTGGCGCAACCAGGCCGGCGAGCTGGTGAAACGCCGCATGTCGACACGCGTGCGCTATTGAAGCCTCGAATCGAATCCGCCCACACCCGATCGGAGCTCGACCATGAGCGTCAACCTGTACTTCGAGGACGTTCGAATCGGTGACGAGGTGCCACCCTTCGAGCGCAAGACCGACTTCATGAACTGGAACCGCTTCGCCGCCGTCAACGACGAGTTCGTCTACATCCATATGGACGACGAGGTCGGCAAGGCCGCCGGCCAGGGCTCTGCCTTTGGCATGGGCAATCTGCGCTATGCCTACGTGCTCAATGCGCTACGCAGCTGGATTGGCGACGAGGCGGAGATTCGCGAGATTTCCATGCAGTTCCGGGCCATCAACCACAAGAACGACATCCTCACCACCGCCTGCAAGGTCACCGACAAGCGCGTCGAGGACGGCGAGAATCGTGTCTATCTGGATATCAACGTGGTCAACCAGGACGGTGCTTCGACGGCCCCGGGCAAGGCAATCGTGGTGCTGCCTGGCAAGGCGGGCTGAAACGTCGGAACGCGACCCGCGGCGTTGACCGCGCGAATCGGCACATCAGCGTGATGTTCCCCCCGCGTCGTGCCGGTCCTGCCTTGAATGGCTCCGCGCAAGGGGCAGAGCGAGCAGACCGGCCAGCGCGCCACCCGCCGCGGCGTACGACCAGTCCTGCCAGTGCAAAGGGTTCATGTGTAGCAGCTCGGCCAATGATGGCGTCTGCACGAGGACCAGCGCCGATAGCACGCCGACGACGACGGTCACACGCGCGCTCATGGTTTGCAGCCCGGACAGCGAAGCGGTCACGGTCGCTCCGGCAACCACCAAGGCGGTGATGGCCATGGAGCGCGCATGCAGCACATCCAGGTCCGGGCCGAGGCTGAACGCGTAACCGAAGATGACCAGGAAGGTCACCGCGACTGCGACCGCGCCAATCGCCAGCCACTCTCGTGCACTGAAGAATCTGATCCGCTTACCGCGCGCAGTCGGCCCGAGCCGCTGCGAGCCGCCGAGCTGCTGAAAGGCCAGCAAGGCGGTCGGGTGGATGATCAGTTCCAGCCAGACGATATGGGTGGGCAGGTAAAGGAGCGGATAGCCGGCCAACGGGATGAGCGCGGCGCTGATCACCAGCGGCGCGTGAATCATCAGCAGATAGGCAAAGCTGCGCTTGAGATTGACGAAGAGCTGACGCGCCTCCGCGATCGCACCGACGATGGATCGGAAGTTGTTGTCGAGAAGGACGATCGCGGCAATCTCGTGCGCGCTGCGGCTGCCCCCCTCGCCCATGGCGATGCCGATATCCGCACCCTGCAGCGCCGGCACGTCGTTGACGCCGTCGCCGGTCACCGCGACGATCTCACCGGCGCGTTGCAGTGCCTTGACCAGTCCGAGCTTGTGCGCCGGAAGGGCGCGCGCAACCACGTCGATGGCGAGCACATCGTCCCCGTTCGACCCGGCCAAACGGGTGGCGAGCACCTCGCCTTCCGTCACTCGCGGTCGCTCGCCACCGATACCGAGCTCCCGAGCGATTGCGCTTGCCGTGGCCGGATGGTCACCGGTGACCATGATCACATGAATTCCGGCGTCGAGCGCGCTGGCCACGGCCTCGCGTACGCCAGGACGTATCGCGTCCTCGAAGGCCAGCAGCCCGCTCAGCTCATACCCTCGATCGGGCTCGCCACCTGACCAGTCAGATAGCCGACAGCACGCACAGGCAAGCACCTTGTGACCGCTCTGTGCGAACCGAGCAGTCCGCTCGAGCCACTCGGAACGTCCAGGTTGGTCCAGCCCGGTCATGGCGAGCACCGTTTCCGGCGCACCCTTGGCCACCGCGAGCAGATCGCCATCCTCGCCACGAATGACGACGACCTCGCGACGTCGGTCCTCGGTGAACGGAAAGATGCCAAGACGCTCGCCTACGAGCGGCTGCTCCAGCTGCAACAGGATCCTGTCCAGCGGATCCGTTGTGCCTGCATGACAGGCGCTGGCAGCGATCCGAAGTAGCATGGAATCATTCGTTCCATCACTACAGCAAGTGTGCCCCAGACTCAAACGCCCCTCGGTCAGGGTTCCAGTCTTGTCCGTGCAGATGCAGCTCACCCGCCCGATGTTCTCCACGACCACCGCGCGCCTGACCAGCGCCTGACGGCGCGCCAGTCGGAATATGCCGACGCCCAGGAACACACTGAGCACGACAGGGAACTCCTCCGGCAGCGCCGCGACGCCCAACGTCACCGCACTCAACAAGGCATCGACAAGACCGAAGCCCTGATAGTATCGAATCGTTGCCAGCGCCAGACACAAGATACCGGCGACCACCAGCAGCATCGCGACCAGCGCGCTCACGGCCATCTGCAACGGCGTCTGCTCGTGGGCGCTGCTCCGCGCGGAGCGTACAATCTGTCCGTATAGCGTTTCTGCACCGGTATATACGAGCCGGCAGGTCGCCTCGCCCGTCAGCAACCGAGTGCCCGCGAGAACCCAGAACTCGCCGTCCAGCCAGATCTCGCCGTTGGTATCGGGCAACGCACCGAGCACCCGTTTCGGATTGGGAATCGACTCGCCGGTCAGTGTCGACTCATCGACCTGCAGCCCGCTGCCGGCAATCACCAGCCCATCAGCCGGAAAGGCCTGGCCGGCCGAGACCCGCACGATATCGCCTGGCACCAGGGCGGTCGCCTCGACGCGCTGCTCGCGCCCGTCTCGCAGCACGAGGGCAGTCGTCGCCAGACGCGCGCTGAGACCCGCGGTGCTGGCCCGCGTGCGTCGATGCAGATACATGTCCATGGCAACGATGGGCAGGACTGCAATGCCCAGCACCGCGGCTTCGGCCCGCTCCCCGAGCAGCAGGAAGACTGCACAGGTCCCGAGCAGAAACCAGAGCATTGGGTCGCGGGCGGTGTCGCGCGCGACCACAGCCCAGCTCGAGGGAGGATCGTCGACGATGCGGTTGTTTCCATATCGACGAGATTGCCTGATAACCTCGTTGCTACTCAGACCGCTTGTCGAGCAGACCGGGGGCATGAGCCTGGAGCGGGCGAGTGACCGACGCATGGTTGATTCCCCAGAGCAAAGCCCCGCGACAGAGCGGCCTTTGCACTATCGTGCTCGTCATGGGTAGTCTCGAAGCGCAGGGTTATGCGCATCTTGATCGACGTCAGCGCCGCCACGCGGGAATGGCTGCAGCCTGTGTCGTGGGCGTGGAACCGCTGCACAGTGCGCGGGGTTGTCGAGCAGTCGCGTGACACGGTCTCGTGAACGGGTACCCGCCGGATTCTGCCGGCAGCGTCCTCGATCCACTCGATCTGCGAAGTCCAGTTCGCGGCGCAGATCGAAGCCCTGATCGAACTCCTGATCAAACAGAGGCGCCGCGATGGAGAAGAAGCATCAGATCAACATCTGGTACGTCGTGGTCGCGATTCTCGCCATCACCCTGATACAGGACTGGTGGGCTGCTGCCAGTCGTGTCCAGACCATCCCCTATAGCGAATTCGAGCAGGATCTGAAGGACGGTCGGATCGAGCGAATCGATATTGGCGACCGATTCATTCATGGCTACTACAAGACGCCGCACAAGGATCGCAGCGAGTTCATCACCACCCGAGTCGAGCCGGATCTGGCCAGTCGGCTCGACCAGACGGGCGTCGAGTATCGCGGCGTGGTGCAGAGCACCTGGTTGCGTGACCTGCTGTCCTGGGTCCTACCCACCCTGCTGTTCTTCGGCCTGTGGCTGTTCGTGATTCGAAAGTTCGCCGCCAAGCAGGGCTTTGGCGGGCTCATGTCCATCGGCAAGAGCCGCGCCAAGGTCTATGTCGAGAAGGACACCAAGGTCAGCTTCGACGACGTAGCCGGCGTCGACGAGGCCAAGGCCGAGCTGCAGGAGCTGGTCGAGTTCCTGAAGAACCCACAGAGTTACGGACAGCTGGGCGGCCGCATACCGAAAGGCTGCCTGCTGGTTGGCCCGCCCGGCACCGGCAAAACGCTGCTGGCGCGCGCGATCGCCG
>JAGRHX010000227.1:17141-17713 GCA_020444775.1 Gammaproteobacteria bacterium | reverse complement strand
CGCCCTTCTCGTGTCCGAACAGCTCACTCTCCAGCAGCTCCGATGGGATCGCGCCACAATTGACCGGCACGAACGGCGCCTGGCAACGGCCGGACTGCCGATGGATGGCGCGTGCGACCAGCTCCTTACCGGTGCCGGATTCACCCAGCACCAACACGGTCGCGTCGGAATCGGCGACCTGGGCGATGAGCTTGCGGACCCTGACGATCCCGGGACTCACGCCCTCCAGGGTCTCGACCGAGCTGCGCCGGCGCCACTTCGGAGCATCCGCTTCCGACTCGGGCGCTTGCTCATCTCCAACGCTGGGCGCGTTCGCCATACGGGTCTCCTGTGATGCGGCGGGACCGGCCAACCACGCCATGGGCCGATCGCCTGTCCGACAATCTTCACGTAACAAAAGTAAACAACTCAAGCCTTGCGCATGCGGCGCCGGTCGCAGCTATCGATCGGTGGCCGGCATGGTCAGCCCATCGCACGTCCGGCGACAACGTCTCGGCGGCCTGAGCAGGTCCGTTCGCCTACGGCCGAGCCCACATCAGATTCCAGCAGGCCAGTCTGCGTCTGGAGATTCC
>JAGRHX010000227.1:0-17092 GCA_020444775.1 Gammaproteobacteria bacterium | reverse complement strand
AGCGGTGCCAGGACGCATTGCCGGTCCGCGCGGTCATACGTGTCCGCACGGCCAGGTGATCGCCGGGCTCACGAGCAGTCGACAGGGGTGATTCGCGAGTTCGCAGCCGCGCAGTGTGCCCGACTGGAGCTGGGTGTCCTCTCAGGACGAACGCGACCGGACTCGAGTCGCCGGCATCGGATGCAAGGCCATGGTCGCTCATGATGGACGATCATCAGTGGATGGACCCGCCGCGCATCGCTCTCGCTGCGTACCTGCGCAATTCCCCCATTCAGAGCCACTGGGGCGACCCACTGGGGAATCCACTGGGGAATCCACTGGGGCAATCCACTGGGGAACTCCGCTGGAGCGAACCCATAGGCCGAGTCGATGGGCCGAATCCCTGAGCGCTGGCCGTGTTTCGAGCCGCCCCGTCACCGGCATGTCCATGACCCGACATCCCCACGACCGACATCGTAAACGTCTGTTACGACACGTCGCTGGAACGATTGAGGACATTTTCCCGATCGGCTCTGAATAAATTATTTCCCGGCAGGTCCGATGAGTCCATGAGAATCGCAGCCTTCCTTGACCTCGGCCCAACCATCGAACCGACCATCACACCGGCCCTCGATCGTGGATGGCAAGGTCCGGCCTGGAGCGGCGTGACGGCCGAGATGCGCGCGAGCGTCAATTTCCTGGCTGACCGGTCGACGCCGTGCGGCAAACCAGCTGCTCTTCGCGGCACCCACCCGTTTGCTACCAGATCTGGTATCTGCCGAACGGACGTATCGCAACATCTTGGGTCAGGAAGCAGTGGCGCAGTTCTTGCTCACAGTTCACCGATAGCCCGAATACAGAATCCCACGGAGAAATCACTCAATGGCAAGAGTTCTGGCAGTGGACGACTCGAGGTCCATGCGACAGATGGTGGAATTCACGCTGCGCAGCGCAGGACATGAGGTCCTGCTTGCCGAGGATGGCGTGCAGGCACTGGAAGTTGCGCAGAACGAAAAGGTGGAGCTGGTGCTCACGGACGTCAACATGCCGCGCATGGACGGAATCAGTCTGATCCGTGCGCTGCGCCAGCTGCCGGCCTATCGCTTCGTGCCAATCCTAACGTTGACCACCGAATCTGCCGCTGAAAAGAAGGCTCAGGGCAAGCAGGCCGGGGCCACGGGTTGGATCGTCAAGCCATTCCAGCCCGACACGCTGCTCGCCACCATAGACAAGGTACTGGATTGACCCCCAAGGCGCGGGTCGCGCCAGCGCTCGAGGCTCGTCAGCATGGGTATGGACCTTTCCGAATTTCACGAGGTGTTCTTCGAGGAATGCTTCGAAGGGCTCGACGCCATGGAGTCGACCCTTCTGGACCTCGATGGAAACAGCGATCCGGAGATCATCAACACGATCTTCCGGGCCGCTCACTCGATAAAGGGTGGCGCTGCCACCTTCGACTTCAACGACATCGCCAGCTTCACCCACGTGCTGGAGACCTTGCTCGACCAGATGCGTGACGGTCGCCGCGCCGTCACCCGCGAAGACGTGGATCTGATGCTCGAAGCGGTCGATGGCCTGCGGGAGATGGCCGTTGCAACGCGCGCCAACGATGTCATCAACGTGGACCGCGTCAACGACCTGAAGTCGCGACTGGAACGCGCGCTGGAGAATCGGCCGGCAGCGGCCACCGAAGCGACGTCGGTCGTCGAAGCCAAGCTCGTCCAGGAGCCAGCGCCGGCCACGACCGAAACTGCCGAGACACCGACGCCACCTACACCAGCGGCAGACGTTCCGGCGCCGACCGCATCCGTCGGGTCCGTCGAGGCAAGCGTGCCCGTCGAGCCGGTCAGGACCGCGGCCAGTGGCGCGACGGTGTCGCTATGGCGGATCGAGTTCCGCCCTCACGCACATCTGCTTCGCACCGGCAACGACCCGCACCGATTGTTCCGGGAGCTGGCCAAGCTCGGCGAGCTGAAGGTCGAGTGCGACGTGCGGTCCCTGCCAAAGCTGGGTGAGATGGACCCCGAGGCCTGCTATCTGGCTTGGAACCTTGAACTTCGGGGCACGGTCGAGGAAGTGGCGATCAAGGAGGTGTTCGCCTGGGTCGAGGGTGACTGCGAGCTGAGCATCTCACGGCTGGCCGTGGAACCGGCGGCAGCCCTCAGGCCGACCGCGACGCTGTCGACCGGCCCGGCGCCGGCCCCAGCTGCATCGCCTCCTGCATCGCCCCCGCCATCGCCAGCACCCATCCCCGGGTCCGGCACAGCGCCACCCGAGGCCAACAGCGATGCGAAGTCAGACGCGGCGCATGCCAGGCACACACCGCAGGCCGACACAAAGCCGGCCGACACCGGCGGCTCCGCGCCCGCCAGCAGCGACACGGGCACGAAGCCCAGCACGCCGGCACCCACCTCAACGCGTGCCCCGTCACGCGCCGCGGCGGGCGAATCGGGCTCGATCCGGGTCAGCATCGACAAGGTGGACGGCTTGATCAACCTGGTCGGCGAGCTGGTCATCACCCAATCCATGCTCTCCAGCTTCGCCCGTGATTTCGACATCAGTCAGGTCGACCGGCTACGCGACGGCTTGTTGGAGCTCGAACGCAACACCCGTGAGCTGCAGGAGACGGCGATGCAGATCCGCATGCTGCCGATCTCCGCCGCATTCAACCGCTTCCCTCGTCTGGTCCGCGATATCAGCCAGCGGCTCGGCAAGCAGGTGGAGCTGCATCTGACCGGCGAGCACACCGAGCTGGACAAGACGGTGCTGGAGAAGATCGGCGATCCGCTGGTGCACCTGGTGCGCAACTCACTGGATCATGGTCTGGAGACACCCGACCAACGCCGAGCCAACGGCAAGGGCCCGGTGGGCAATCTGCATCTGAACGCCTTCCACGAAGGCGGCAACATCGTCATCCAGGTGGTCGACGATGGCGCCGGACTGAACGTTCGCAAGATCCTCGAGAAGGCGCGCGAGCGCGGCCTGGTCAGCGACGAGGAGGAGCTGAGCGACGAGCAGGTCCAGAACCTGATCTTCAAACCCGGCTTCTCGACCGCGGACACCGTAAGCGATCTGTCCGGTCGCGGCGTCGGCATGGACGTGGTTCGCCGCAACATCAACGACTTGGGTGGCACTGTCTCGGTCAGCTCGACCCCCGGCAGGGGCAGCGTGTTCACCATCAAGCTGCCACTCACCCTCGCCATCCTCGACGGACAGCTGGTCAGGCTCGGTGAGGAGACCTACGTCGTTCCCCTCAGCACCATTATCGAATCGCTACAGGTATCACCGAAAGACGTGCACCTGGTCGCCGGCAAGGACGAGCTGTTCAACATGCGTGACTCGTACATCCCGTTCATACGACTGGACGAGGCGTTCAGCACCGCGCGTGAGCCAACCCGTCTCGAAGACGGACTGCTCGTGGTGGTCGAGTGTGATGGACGGCGTATAGGGCTGTTCGTCGACGAGCTGCTGGGACAACAGCAGGTGGTGATCAAGAGCCTGGAAGCAAACTTCCGGGTGGTTCCCGGCCTGTCCGGCGCCACCATCCTCGGCGATGGCACCGTGGCCCTGATCATCGACGTTCCCGGACTCGTCCAGCGCCAGCTCAACGACACGAACAGCCGCCTGACGCGTGCCGCCTGAGCATTCGGCCCTGCGCGGAGCCTGTAGTGCTACATGCCGGGCAACGAGTCCACCCGACCATAGATTGCGGCATCGCTCAAGCCCAGCGATAACTGCCGCGGCACAGGCGTGATGGCGGACGCCGCACCGCCATCCATCAAGAGTTGTGGAGTCAGAACATGACCGCGATCCAAGAGACCATCAACGAGTCGGCGACCATGCAGGCTCAGGTCGGAACCGACCAATACCTCACGTTCATGCTCGCGGGCGAGGAATATGGCGTCGAAATCCTCAGCGTGCAGGAGATCAAGGGTTGGGACTCGGCAACACCCATTCCCAACACACCGCCGCATGTGCTCGGCGTCATCAATCTACGCGGCACGGTGGTGCCAATCATCGATCTGCGACGCCGGTTCAACATGGACAGTATCGATTTCGGACCGACCACCGTCGTCATCGTGCTCAAGGTGAGGTCCGAGCAGAGTGAGCGCACCATGGGCATCGTGGTCGATGCGGTGTCCGAGGTCTACAACGTCATGCGTGAAGGCATCAACCCGCCGCCGGACTTCGGTGGCCATGTAGCGGTGGACTTCATCAAGGGCCTGGCCAATGTCGACGGCAAGATGGTGATCCTGCTGGACATCGACCGGTTGCTGGCCACCACCATCGAGAAGGACCTCGCGCACTGATACCCGTGCCATCACGAGGTGTCGCCGGACCCTGAAGCTTTGATGCGAATGTGTCGATTAACGATCCATGGGATCGGATCGACGATGAAGGCCATTCACCGTGAACAGCAACGCAGATGTGAGCAGCAATGCAGTGGACGCTCCCCGTGTCGCGCCACCATTCGTCATGAATCTCAGCGGTGAAATGGTCATCGACTTCGCCCACGAGATTCTCGAGAGTTTCAAGTCCATTCCGGAGGACGCCGGGCACGTGGTCTTCGAAGCCTCCTCGCTGGAACGCATAGACCTGAGCGGGCTGCAGATCATCACCGGATTCGTGCGCGACGCGAGCAGTCGTGGTGTGCTGGTCCAATGGCAGCTTCCCCCCGAAAGCGTGTTCTCGATTGCGCGGTTGCTGGGTATGGAATCGCTGGCCGCGTTGACCAACAGAGCAGCCTGAAGAGCCTCTGATGATGCGCCCAGCTACGCAGCCAGGAACACCTCTTCGACAGCGGACAGGTCGTTGAAACCATCGGACAAGAGCCACGCCCAAACCGATCGTCAGAGCGACCAGCAGGCACCGCGTGACGATGGTTGGATCGAGCAGGCGAGCGCCATCCTCAGGCTGGCGGCGGCGCAGATCCAGGCAGCCCGAAGCTCTGGTGAACAGAACATCGATCGACTCGGCATTTGTTTCGATACGCTATCGAAGGCAGTCTCGGAACAGGAGTACGCTCGGCAGTCACCGGAGTCTGGTGATCTCGCGTCAACGCTGAACGAAGCCATCGTCTGCATGCAGTTCTATGACCGTATGAGTCAGCGACTCGCGGCGGCAGAGAGGATGCTCTCCAGGGTAGCTGGGATCATGAACCAGGAGCGCAAGCGCACCGACCTCAACACCTGGTCGGACCTGGACAGGGCGACCTATGGTCACTACACCTCCGAGGCCGAACAGGCTGTCCATGTGGCGGTTCAGCGCTCTCTTGGAACGCGTGCCGCGGTGAAGCACGATGGTCCGGCCCTGCCACCTGCCGACGGCGTCGAGTCGCCGGGCGACGTGGAGCTGTTCTGATGAACGCGCAACGCGAGTTCGATTTCTCCACCGGCGACTTCGAGCGCATTCGCAATCTGCTCAAGCAGCATACCGGCATAACGCTTGCCGACACCAAGCGCGAGCTGGTCTACAGCCGTATCGCCAGACGTCTGCGCAAGCTCGGCATTCGCGGGTTCGGACAGTACTGCGACTATCTGGAGTCGAATCCGTCGACCGAGCTGCAGAGCTTCGTCAACGTGATGACGACCAACCTCACCGCATTCTTTCGCGAACCGCACCACTTCCGGTATCTGTCCGAGGTCGTGCTGCCGCGGCTCATCCAGAACCGTGCGTCCAGCCGCCGACTTCGCTTATGGTCGGCGGGCTGCTCCACGGGTGAGGAAGCCTATTCGATTGCCATCGTGCTGCGCGAATGCATTCCGAACATCGAACGCTGGGACGTGAAGCTGCTGGCCACGGACCTCGACTCCAACGTGCTCGAGACCGCACGCCAGGGCATCTATTCCGACCAGGTCAGGGCCAAGGTCGACGCCCAGCGTCTGCGGAGCTTCTTCGACGAGTACCCATCCAGCGGTGAAATGCGTTACCGGGTCAGGGACTCGTTGCGTCGGATGATTCGGTTCAATCGACTGAACCTGCTCGGGGACTGGCCATTCAAGGGACCGTTCGACGCGATCTTCTGTCGCAACGTGGTGATCTATTTCGATACCGAGACACAGTCCGCGCTGTTCGAGCGTATGGCGGACGTGACCGCGGCCGACGGCAATCTCTTCATCGGCCATTCCGAGACCCTGTTCCGTACCAGCGACAGGTTCGATCTGGTCGACAGGACCGTATACAGGAAGATCCGATGAAGCGCGTCTCGATATCCGGGGCCTCGCTGCAGCAGGCCATACCTGGCTTCGAATCGATACGTCGATACTACGACAGCGGCAATGGCATCATCGCCGCCCGCATACTACCTGGCGAGTACTACGTCACCCGGCTCGACGAGATGGTCTGCACGGTGCTCGGCTCGTGCGTTTCCGCCTGCATCCGCGACGCCCGGACGGGGGTGGGCGGGATGAATCATTTCATGCTGCCGATCGCCGAGCTGGTGACGAAGGGCCCGAGCAATCAGCAGATCGACCCGGATCATCCTTTTCGGTACGGCAACTATGCCATGGAGCACCTGATCAACGACGTCCTCACCTATGGCAGTGGTGATCGTGGACAGCTCGAGATCAAGGTTTTCGGCGGAGGCAGGGTACTTGGCGGTGGCAGCGATATCGGCATGCAGAACATCGAGTTCGTGCGGCGCTTCCTGGCCACAGAGGGCTACACCGTGAGCGGCTCGGATCTGGGCGGCGACGCGCCACGCAAGCTGCTGTACTTCCCACGCACGGGCAAGGCCAGGGTCAAGAAGCTCAAGCAGAGCCAGATCTCCAGTGTCGTCCGCAACGAGCGGGCCTACATGGAAACCCTGGTCAAGGCCCCGGTGGCCGGCGAAGTCGAGCTCTTCTAGGGACGCGTCCAGACGATGCCCGAGACTCCCGCAGACCGCATCAGAGCCATTGTCGTCGACGACTCAGCCGTCGCGCGTCGGCTCATTTCCGGGATCCTGTCACGCGATCCGGAGATCGAGGTCGTTGCGACTGCCGCCGATGCCTTCTCGGCACGGGAGAAGATCAAACAGTTCGATCCGGACGTGATCACTCTGGATCTGGAACTACCACGCATGGATGGCCTGACCTTTCTCACCAAGCTGATGCGACTGCGACCAATGCCGGTCGTGCTCGTCTCGGCCTTCGCCCGGGACGACTCGGACCTGACCCGACAGGCACTTGCCGCCGGTGCCGTGGACTACGTCACCAAGCCCTCGATGGCACGCCTCGCCGGGTCTTCCGACTCCGACTCGCGTTCACCCATAGACGAGCTCGCACCGGTCCTCATCAGCAAGGTCAAGCAAGCCGCTCGTGGACGCAAGCGACAGGTGGTCAACCGTCGTCAACCATTGACCCGTGACGGCGACAGGGCGCCGGTAGCGAGTCGTAATCGGCAGGGACCGGCCGGCATTGCCCCCATCGCCGATGGTGGCAGGGGATCCGTCACGCAGATCATCGCCTTGGGCGCTTCCACCGGCGGCACCGTTGCGTTGCTGGACGTGCTCGAGCGCTTTCCGGCGGACAGCCCACCGGTGCTCATCGTGCAGCACATACCGCCGCGCTTCAGCACCTCGTTCGCAAAACGTCTGGACGAGCGAACCGCGCTGACGGTTCACGAGGCCGAGAACGACATGATGTTGGAGAACGGTCACGCCTACGTCGCGCCCGGTGACAGGCATCTGATGCTGGCGCCCGCCCCGGGCGGCTATCGCTGCCTGATCAGCGACGAGCAGGCAGTGAACATGCACAGGCCATCCGTGGACGTCCTGTTTCGCTCCGTGCGGGCCGTTGCGCGGGTACCGGTTACCGCCGCGCTGCTCACCGGGATGGGCACCGATGGCGCTCAGGGCCTGCTGGAGCTGCGTCGTGTAGGTGCCTGCACCATCGCCCAGGACGAGGAGAGCTCAGTGGTCTGGGGCATGCCTGGAGAGGCGGTGAAGCTGGACGCCGCCCAGATGGTGCTCACGCTGGAACAGATTGGCCCACAGATCGTCGAGCAATTCCGCAGACGAGTCTGCTGAGAATGAAGATTCCGGGCATCCATCCGAAATGATCAAGTGAAGAGCACGGCCTGCGGCCACCTTGGGCTGCGGAGCCGAGTAGCACAGACTCAATGAACCGAGGAAAACGATGAACGTATTGATAGTCGATGATAGCCGCGCAATGCGCATGATCGTCAAGAAGACGCTCAAGGAGGCTGGCTATTCTGGGCTGGACATCACCGAGGCCGAGGACGGGAGCAAGGCTCTGGATCTCATCAAGAGCGACACGCCCGACCTGGTACTGTCCGACTGGAACATGCCGAACATGAACGGCATCGAGCTGCTCGAGGCGCTCAAAGATGAAGGCATCAAGCTGACCTTCGGATTCGTGACAACGGAAGCCACCACCGAGATGCGCAATCGTGCCACGGATGGCGGTGCGAAGTTCCTGATCTCGAAACCGTTCACAGTCGATTCCTTCAAGGAATCCTTGGACAAGTATCTCGGTTGACGAGCGACTACGCGATTTCGAGGTGACATCATGAGCGGGAGTTATGCCAAGCCGGCCAAGAATGCCGTGAAGAACATGCTTGCGATGCTCTATGGAGACGAGGTCGAGGTCGCGGACAGCGCCGACTTCGACAGCGGCGAGAATACCATAACGGCAGTATATGTCTCGGATGACGCGAAGCCGGTCGCGTTGGTCAAATGCGACGTGCCCTTTGGTGCCTATGCCGGAGCTGCGCTATCGATGATTCCGGCGGCAGGGGCAAAGGATGCGGCCGAGGAGGGCGAGCTATCAAAGATGATGCTCGACAACCTCCACGAGGTGATGAACATCCTGTCGCGGGTCTTCTTGTCGGATTCCACCCCGCATCTGCGCCTGGGAACCATGTACAAGTCGCTCGGTGAGCTCCCGGGGGATGCTCGAGAGCTGGGCGAGCAGTGCGGAACACAGGTCCACTTCCAGGTCGAGATTCCGCAGTACGGCAGCGGCAAGCTGTCGATGGCATTCTGATTCAGGGCCGCGCGGACGCCCAGACTCGCCACGGATATCCAATACAGCAGCGCGGCACGCCCCCGCTGCTGTATTCCCGCCTCCCCGAGCGCGCTCGCGCGCTGCCCTCTCACGCCTATCGCACATAGCGGCGGCCTGCCCGGTGGGATCAGTGCTCGCCCATCTCTCAAGCGGAAGCCGGTGTAGGCCCGGATCGGGGACCACAGGTCACGCACATGCGCTGGTCGCGCAGACCAGCGCGTGCCCATGGCAATCTGTGTCGAACTACTACGTTCGACGAGTGGGTCTCACGGGGGTCGCCAAGACGCCGCGCTCAGGCGGACTTCATGCGCTGGCGGGGTTCTGTGAATACCGCCAGCGCATCGAGGAACCGCTGCTCGAACTCGTGCGCGGGCACGGCCGGGCTGATGACGAAGCCCTGAATGAGATCGCAGCCCAGACCACGCAGATAGTTCAGCTGCGGCTCGCTCTCGACACCTTCAGCCACCACCCGCAAGGCCAGGCTCTGGCCGAGATTGACGATGGTACGCAGTATCGCCTGGTCCTCGACGTTGTTCAGCACGTCACAGACGAAGCTGCGGTCGATCTTGATGGTATCGATCGGCAGCACCTTGAGTCTGCTCAACGACGAGTAGCCCGTACCGAAGTCGTCCAGCGAAATGCAGACCCCCAGGGTGCGCAGCTCGCTCAACCGACTGCCGCCTGTCAGGTCGTCATCCATGACCACGCTTTCGGTTATCTCGAGCTCCAGCTCGGCGGGGTCGAGCCGGTGCTCGAGCAATGCCTCACGGATCAGCGGGATGAGCCGGTCATCACGAAACTGCTCCACCGAGAGGTTGACCGAGATTGGCATCTCGACCAGATATCGTTCCTTCCAGGTTCGCATCTGCAGGCAGGCCTGCTCGATGACCCAGTTGCCGAGTGGCACGATCAGACCCGAACGTTCCGCGATCGGGATGAACTCCATCGGCGAGACCTGGCCGAGCACGGGGTCGTTCCAGCGCAACAAGGCCTCGGCGCCCGCGACCCGGCCACTGTCCAGGCTGATCTTCGGCTGATAGAAGAGCTCGAGCTGCCAGGCGCTGAGCGCCCGGCGCAGCGCGCTCTCGACCTCGAACTGACGTCGGCTCTCGGTCGACAACGCTCTGGTGTTGAAGCGGTGTCGACCACGTCCGGCCAGCTTGGCATCCGCGAGCGCGGACTCGGCGGCGCTCAGCAAGGCTTCGTGGCTCTTTCCGTCCTCGGGAAACTGGGCGATGCCAACGCTCGCACCGATCGAGATCGACGGACCATCGAGGTCCAGTGGCTCGCGAATCGCCCGCATCAGCCGCTCGGCGACCGCCACCGCGTCGTCATGCTCACGTAGATGTGGTAGCACGACGATGAACTCGTCGCCATTCAGACGGGCGATACGCTGAGAATCACGGGCAGCGCTCGCACCGCCCAGCTCGACGGGGTCGAAGAATCCGTCTCTGGCCAGGTAGTCTCCGGCTCGCAGGGCGTTCTTGAGGCGGTCGGAAACGTCCTTGAGCAGTCTATCGCCCGTACGGTGGCCCAGGGTTTCGTTGAACCGTCTGAAGCCGTCCAGACCGATGTGCAGGATCGCGAAGCGCTGACCGCAGGCCAGACAGTGCTCGACCTGCTGCTTGAGATGACTGAGCAGATAGGCCCGGTTCGGCAAACCGGTCAGCGCGTCGAGCATCGAGAAGCTCCGCATGGCTGCCTCGTGGCCATGCTCGCTGGTAATGTCTCGCACAGCCCCCAACCAATGGCTCGGGCTGTCCTCGACACGGGCCGCTTCCAGGCGCACGCTGCGCCATTGGCCATTCACACTCGGCAGCTTCAGCTCGACACAGGCACTGTCGGCGATGCCGTCCTGCTGGCTGAACAGCTGGCGCAGGCGAACCTGATCAGCGGGCGCCAGCAGGTCGACGAAGGTCTGCATCGAGCCCGAGGTGCTCTCGTCCACGCTACCGAGCAGCCTTGCCGCGGTGCCGTTCCAGGTGCCATCTCCGGTGTCGCAGTCCCATTCCAGATGACCCAGGCGCGCCAATCGATCGGCGAGCGCCAGGCGTACGGTATCGAGACGATGCTCTCTGTTCGCACACCACTGGCGGTGCGCGTTTCGAATATGGTGTTTCAGGACTGGTCCGTGGGTCGCGCGGTCGAGCACCGTGCACGGCTCCAGCGCTTCGAGACCGACCTGATATCGTTCGAGCAGTCGGTCCGCCCCGTTGGCCAGTAACAGCAGATGCAGATCGGGGCCGGCCCGACGCAGCTCGAGCAATGCCCGCAGCCAGACATCCTCCGACGCCTCCCCCTGGGTGACGATGGCGAGCGCACATGGTGAAGCAGGGTGCTCTGCACCGAGCAGTGCCTTGCTCACCCGTGTGACGTCATCGTAGTGGTGAAGGGCAGCCTCGGGGCAGGCATTGTGTGCCACCTCATCGACGCGCTCACGTAACGCCGGGTCGGCGACAATCACCAGAGCGCTACACATCGTCTTCATCATCGTCATGCCGGCTGTTCAGCTCCATGGTGGGCGATACCGCGGTCTCGAATTCTGCTTCAGGCGGCCTCGTCCGAGTCCCTGCTGGAATCGAACACGACCACCCGATCCTTACCGCTACGCTTGGCCGCGTACAACGCCTTGTCGGCGCCCTTGCACAGCGCGAAGGCATCGGTGAATCGCTCGGATTCACCGTGGGTGGCGACGCCGATCGAAGCGGTGACCTTGATCTTCAAGGCATCGTTCTCGCCGGCGCGCGATTCGAGCACCCGCAGCCGGGCCAGTACCCGCTCGCACAACGCCAGCGCGCCCTTGGCCCCGGTTCCAGGTAGCACGACCACGAACTCTTCCCCCCCGTATCGAGCCACGACGTCGGAGTTACGGGCCTGTCCTCTCAGCATCTCGGCGATGTTCACCAGCACCGAGTCACCGCTATGGTGTCCATGACGGTCGTTGACCAGCTTGAAGTCGTCGATATCGATGAAGACCACGCTAATCGGCACATTGCAGCGGTCTGCCGAGTCGAAGTGCTCGGGGAGGACGCTGTCCAGATGACCGCGATTGTAGACACCGGTCAGGGTGTCGATTCTCGAGCGCTCCTCCAGGGCGCGGGCCTGAGCCTGCAGCACTTCGGCCGTCTCGCGCAGCTTCGATGACTCCTGAAGGACCATCAGATTGCGCAGCAGCAGGGCATCCCTGGCCTCGGTGAGCAGCCATTCCACGTCGTCCTTATGGGTCAGCTCGATATCGAACAGCTGTTCCACCTCCGGCAGGGCAGCGGCAATCTGCTCGAGCAGGTTGGCGGTCTCCTCTGGTGTGAGGCCGAGCACATCGTGAACGATCATCTGCGCGGACTGACAGGCTTGCGCGTAGCTCTCTGCGAACCAGATGTCGGCCAGCACGCCAGACACCGCGACCGAACGCACCAGCACATCGTCGGGACCGTTATGAGGACCGCTGAAATGCGCGTGGCTCTCTCGAACGGCGCGTTGCTGGATATCCGGAAGCTTCCATTTGTCCAGCAACCAGGCACCCACCTCGGCGTGGTCGGTGCTCAGCCGTTCGAGCTCGAGCTCGGTCAGCGCGGCGTGCGTCTGTGCCGCGTGAGGCAGCTCGGCGTACATCTCCGGAACTGCTCTGTCGAGTGCGAGCACACCGATGTCTTGGAGCAGGGCGGCGAAGAAGAGGTCGTCCGGGGCACGATGCTGCAGGTGCACCCCGAGCATCCGGCAACTCACCGCGGACAACGTGGTACGCCGCCAGAAGCGCTCCAGGTCCAGACCGCTGGAGCCTTCGGCGCGCAGCGCCTTGGCCAGGGTAAAGGTGAGCGCAACGGTCATGGTCGCATTCAGGCCGAGAACCACGAGCGCCTGCTGGAAATTGTCGCAGCGACGACGACGCGCATAGACCGGAGAATTCGCCATACGCAGGATCTTGGCCGAGATGGCCGGGTCCATCCTCACCACCCGGGCCACGTCTTCCATGGACGCGTTCGGGTCGCGCCCCAGCTCGATCAGTTGTGCCGCAACCGCTGGGAGCGTCGGCAGGCTGTTGCAGTTCTTCAGCCTGGTCAGCAACTTTGCATCCATCGCATGAGTCTCGTCTTTGATCTTCGGACCGCGTGGCCGGCGGCGCTCGGACCGCGGTCCCATACCCGGTCCGGTCACGGACCCGGGGAGGATTGCGGCCTAGCGTGTGTCCGCGTAGGCCCGGGTAGCCGCGCGTCTAGCACGCACAGCTTGCGCCTCCTTCTCCAGCTCCGAGCGCTTCAGGGCCAGCGCCTGCATCAAGCGTCGATCGAGCCCGCGCAGCTCCTCCAGCCGGCGCGGAAACTGCTGCAGGACCTCGGTCGGATAGGCCCCGAAGGCGTGGCGAATGGACTGGTCCCGTTTCTCGCCGAGCAGCAAGGCATCGTCCAGCGCACCCGAGGCGATGCAGCCGATTGCGGCGTGGCTCAGATCGATGATCGCATCGAGCTCATCGGCGCAGTCCTGTATCGCACCCGGTCGGGCGCCCAGCACACCGAGCGGCCGCTGTGACGTCACTGTGCCCTGCGTGGAATCGAGGCGTGTGCTCATGGTCGCGCAGCGATCACGCGGCTCTCAGGCCGCGTCGGTATTGTTCGGGAATCTTGCTCCAGGCCTCGCTGATCGGTCCCAGCAGGGTGAGCACCTCGTCGAGGATGTTCTCTTGGGAGCACAGATTCGCTTCGACCAGGCGGTGCTGGGCGTATTCGTACAGTCGGTCCAGATGGGCCGAGAGCTCATGACCTTCTTCCAGGTTCAAGGAAGCGCGCAGACCGTCCAGGATCGAGATGGCCTTGCCTATGGCTTCGCCCTTGCGCGCGATCTCGCCCTTGCGCATGGCAATCTGCGCGCGTCGCACGCTCGCCAGCAGCGCTTCATAGAGCATCTCCACCAAGCGATGCGGGGTGGCATCCTCCAGTGAGCTATGAAGGTTCACCTGTGCGTAGGCGCGGCTGGCGGCGTTGGCGTTGGTCGGAAGCATGAAGTTGTCCTCGTTCAGTTATTTTCGGCTCGGTCGGCGTCAGCCATTCGTCTGATTGTTGTTGTTGGAGAACTGCTGCAGCAGGAAGTTGCTGGTCGTCTGCATGCGCGCGACCAGCTTGTCCATGGTCGTGAACTGTTGGCGCAACCGCGCTTCGGTCTTGGTCAACCTGAACTCAGCGTTCTCGATACGCTGGTCCAGGTTCTTGATCGAGTTGTTCAGGCTGTCGACCCGAGCATCGAGCACACCGTCGCTGTCGGAGTACGATTCCAGGTAGGACTGCATGGCCGTTGCCAGACCGGTCTCGGAATTACTCAGGAAGTCGACCACGGCAGACCTGTTGCTCGCCAGCGCCGACTGCAGCTTCTCCGCATCGAAGGTGAGATTGCCGGTATCGTTGAACTCGATACCGATATCGCTCGGGTTCCTGACCGCGCCGTTGCTGTCACCACGCGGCGTGAACAAGATGTTGCGCAGTGAGCTCTCGACACTGAGCAGCATGCTGGCGCCGTCGAAGGACCCGGCGCGCAGACCCGCGAACTCGTTGCGCATGTTGTTGTACGAGCTGACCAGCTGCTTGACCTGGGTCTCGAACGCCGAAGCATCACTCTTGACGCTGATCGTCGCGGTGCCGGCGGCGACCAGCGCGAGATCGACACCGTCGATTGCGCCGGTGATGCGGTCATTGGCACTGGTCACCGTGATGCCGTCAATCGTCACCTGGCTGTCCAGCGCCGGCGTCGTCTCGGTCATGGCCAGGGCCGAGAGGCCGGCATCGGCCGAGACACTCACGGCGTTGGCAAGACCGGTGTCCGAAGCGCTCAACAGCAGACGCGCCCCGTCGTCCCCGACCATCACCGTGGCATTCACACCCGGGTTGTCGGGGTGATTGTTGATTGCGTCGCGCAGACCGCTCAGCGTGTTGTTGTCGTTGTCGACGAGCAGCTCGAGGTTCTTGTCGCCAACGGTGAGGGTCAGCGTGCCCGTGCCCACCGCGGTTTCGGCGTCGGCCTGGGCCGCTGATCGGTAACGGTTGGCCTGGGCGAGATGGTCGACCACCACCTCGTAGCTCCCTGCCGCGTTCGCCGCGGAGGTCGTCGATACCGTCAATACCTCCTTGTCGGACGAGCTCGACGAGTACGCATTCAAGGCGTCTGGATCGGTCAGCAGCTTGGCGGAATTCGCAAGGCTCGCCATGCTCGAGCGCAGCTTGCCGGTGTTGCTGATCTCCAGCGTGATCTCGGCCTTTTTCGTCTGCAGCCGGGTCACCGGTCTGCTTTCGAGCGCCATCAGCTGGGAAACCAGGCCATCGATGTCGATGCCCGATCCGATTCCGTTTGCGGTCAACATGACGTCTGTGTCCTCGCTTCGGTGCCCTGTCGGGGGCGACCTCAGATCCGCTCTTCCAGCAGTAGACCGACCGGATCCTTGTCTTCGGCCAACGACTCCTTGATGCGCGCCGCCAGCTCACGGGCCTCCTCGGAAGGGATCTCCTTGAGCACCTCACCCGAATCGGTATCGACGATGCTGATCACGGTACCGCCGCTGGCCTCGTCGATCTTGAAGCTGAGGCTGGTGGCGATCGACCGAAGCTCGGCGTTGGCATCCTCCATGACCTGCTCGATCGGCCGAGAGGCATCAACCCGGGTGGCGTGACTCGACCGCTCGGATTCAGAAACGGGCTTATCCACTGCAACAGCGGCTACAGTGGTCTGATGCGTCCGGGGTGTCTCGGTCCGCGTCTCGGGACCTGCACGCTGACTGGCCTGGGCTGCACTCGAGGGCGCTATCGTGTCCTGCAGTGTATTCATCATTATTGCCATCCTCGTTCAGGCTGGGACTGCGTGGCGAGGCCACGCAGTCCCAGGGACCAGGCTACGTCGAGTCGACGTTATTGCAGCAGTCCGAGCACCTGCTGTGGCAGCGAGTTGGCCTGCGAGACCATGGCCAGACCGGCCTGCTGCAGGATCTGGTTGCGGGTCAGATCCGCGGTCTCGGCCGCGAAGTCCGCATCGCGGATCCGGCTGCGCGCGGCGGTCAGGTTCTCGGCCTGCGCGTTGAGCTGGCTGGTCGCCGACTCGAAACGGTTCTGGATGGCACCGAGCTCGGCTCGGAAGCTGTTCACCGCCGCAATGGCCGCATCGACACGGTCGATGGTGTTGTTGGAGTTGGCCACGCTCAGCACGTCGATGCTGTCGATTGTGGTCGTGTCCTTGGTCACCGTGGCCGTGGCACCGAAGCCAAGCGTGTTGCCGGTGTCGGCAATGGTGATGCTGTCAGCCGAGGTCAGCTTGACGCTGCCGCGGGTGACATCCGCCACGTTGAAGGCAGCGGCGCCCGCACCCGTGTACGCGGTGCCGGTCAGATCGATGTTGCGGCCATCACTCGCGGTCAGGTTGATGTCAGTGCCGTTGACCGCCGCCGTGACGCCGGTCTGCGAGGTGTACAGGTTGACCTGGTCGACCAGCTCCTGCTGGGTCAGGTCCGTAGCGGTCGCGTCAGCCGCGGTCAGGCTGAGGATGGTGACGCTGTTGATCTTCAGCGTGTAGGTCTCGGCCGCGGCGGAGAAGTCCACGCCCTTGCTCGCGACGTTGGACTTACGCGTGCCGGTTACGGCCTCGGCGCGCACACCCTCGATGCCGCTGCTGTTGATGGCCTCGGCCTTGGCATAGGCGCTGTCGGCGGCCTGGCCGTTCGCGCTACCCGCGACCGAGTCGGTCACCACGGTGCCGTTGATCTTGGTCGTGCCGCCGGTGGTCGCCGTGGCGCTGACCGCCGCGGTGCCGGTGCCCTGGGCGATCTGTCCGATCTGGTTGGTACGCATGCCGGTGGACAGGCCGACGTTGATGGTCTGACCTGCGAAGGCGCCGACCTGGAAGGCCTGGTTGCCCAGCGTGCCATCGAGCAGGTTCTTGCCGTTGAACTGGGTCTGGGTCGCGACACGGTCGATCTCGGAGAGAATCTGCGAGACCTCCTTGTTCAACGCATCACGGTCGACCGAGGTGTTGGTGGCGTTGGCCGACTGCACCGCCAGCTCGCGCACGCGCTGCAGGGCCGCGCTGATCTCGCCCAGGCCGCCCTCGGCGGTCTGCGCCAGCGAGATGCCGTC
>JAGRHX010000226.1 GCA_020444775.1 Gammaproteobacteria bacterium | reverse complement strand
CTGATTCATCAGCGCGCCAGCGCCGTCCAGTGCCGCGCTACCCTGCCAGCGCGGCGGCGCATAGTAGGCGTCGTCACGCCACCACGGCACGTAGCAGTTGATCAGCGCCTGCTCGCCGAAGCGACCTTGCGCACAGGCCTGATGCACCATCTGATAGAGTGGACTCATGCGCTGCTGAAAGACCCCGCCCAGACGCACCCCCACAGCGTCACAAGCCTCGATCATGCGATCGACCCGTGCCAGCGCGATCTCCAACGGTTTCTCGCACAGCACGTGGACCCGATGTCGGGCAGCCGCCAGCACCGGCTCCAGATGCGCACCGCTCGGCGTGGTGACGATCAGGACATCAGGCTTCTCCGCAACCAGCAGGCGCTCCAGATCCGGATAGGCGCGGCCGCCGTGGGCATCACAAAAAGCGCTCGCGCTGCCGGCACGTCGACTCGACACGGCCACCAGCTCGGCATCGTCGATCGCGGCCACCGATCGGGCGTGGAAGGCGGCGATACCGCCCGCACCATGGATCGCGATTCGAAACATCGGTCGCGAGGATGGTCAGGTCAGCTCGCGCATCAGATAGATCATGATGGCCTTCTGCGCATCCAGCCGATTCTCGGCCTGGTCGTAGATGATCGAGCGCTCGCTCTCGACCATGTCCTCGGCGATCTCGAAGCCCGGGTGGATCGGCATGTCGTGCATGATCTTGGCCTGGCTGTCGGCCAGCAGCTCGGCGTTGATCTGGTAGGGGAGCATCTGCTCGCAGCGCGCCTGCTTCTCGTCCTGGTAGTCCGGATCGTTGAAGAACTCCATGTCCAGCCAGGTATCGGTGTAGACGTACTCGGCATCACGTACCGCCGCCCGGGCGTCCAGCGTCTCGATCAGTCGGCCCGCATCGAGCAGTTTCTGTCGGCTCTGCTTATCGACCACCGAGTCGTCACTGATGGGGCAGACCAGGGTCAGCTCGACGCCGAGCGGCGCGGCGATGGACACCAGGGAGTTGACCACATTGTTGTACACGCCGATATAGGTGAGCCGCGCCCCCTCGGTGGAACCGCGATCCTCGGCGATGGTAAGCATGTCCGCCATCGCCTGACAGGGATGGTAGAGATTGCAGCAGCCGTTGATCAGCGGGACGGTGGCAGCGGCCTCCATCTCCATCAGATCGCTGTTCTGCTTGAGCCGCGCCATCAGCATGGCCGCGTTGCGACACAGATAGCGCGTCTCGTAGCCGACCTTGCTCAGGGTGAAGTTGGATGCACGCCAGTCCAGATTGATGGCGTGACCACCCAGCTCGGTCATACCTGCCTCGAACGACACCCGGGTGCGTGTGGATGTCTTCTGGAAGATCATGACCAGGGTATTACCCTGCATGTTGCCTTGATACTCCCAGCGCCGATGCTTGACCTTGCGGGCCAGATCGAGCACGGCGCGTACCTCGTCGTCGCCCCAGTCCTTCCAGTCGATGAGATGCTTGAGCTTGCCGTGCATATCACTTCACCATTACGAAAACGCGATCGCGAAAAAGTCGCGATAGTACCAACAACCGCGAAGGTACGACGAGATGAGCAGCAAGACCGACGACGCCCGGACCGCCGCCGACGCGCCCCCAGCGCATGGCCCAGCGCCTGGACCTACCCAGGATCCGGCCAACACCATCAACAGCCTGGAGGACCTGGAGGCGCTCTACGGCGAGCCGCTGGCACGCTCGCTGGTCAAGGAGATCGACCACATCAACGCCCACTATCGGCGCTTCATCGAGCACTCACCGTTCGTGGTCATCGCCAGCTGCGGCCCCGAAGGTCTGGACTGTTCACCGCGCGGCGACCCGCCCGGTTTCGTCCGCGTGCACGATGATCGCACGGTACTGATCCCCGACCGTCGCGGCAACAATCGCATCGACACGCTGCGTAACATCATCCGCGACCCACGCATCTCGTTACTGTTCCTGGTGCCCGGCGCCGGTGAGACACTGCGTATCAACGGCCGCGCCAGCATCCGCGTGGATCCGGCCTTGCTCGAGAGCTTCTCGATCCAGGGCAAGCCGCCGCGCAGCGTGCTCGAGGTGAGCGTGGATCGGGTCTATTTCCAGTGCCAGAAGGCGCTGGCCCGCTCCCGGCTGTGGCAGCCCGAGGCCCAGGTCGCCAAGGGCACCCTGCCGAGCGCCGGGCAGATCCTGCAGGCCCTGAGCACCTCCGGCTTCGACGGTGAGGCCTACGATCGCGATTATCCGGAGCACATGCGCAAGACGATCTACTGAGCAAGCGCTGACGATCAGCGCTTCCATGCAGCCCGCCGAGCGGTCATCCTCGTGGCTGGCGTGCCGTCCACAGGCATGCTTTCGTCACCACCGAGGAAAACTGCAGTGAGCACATTCGTCCTGATACACGGCGCCTATCAAGGCGGCTGGATCTGGCAGCGGGTCAGCGAGCGGCTTCGCGCCCAGGGTCACACGGTCCTGGCCCCGACCCTGGACGGCTGCGGCGAGCGCGCCGGCGCGCTGCGCCCCGGCATCACCACCGAGACCCATGGCGAGGAAATCGCGCGGCTGCTGTTCTTCGAGGACATCGACGACGCGGTGCTGGTCGGCACCTCGAGCGGTGGCATGGTGATGGCGGCCGCCGCCGAGCGCGCCCGGGACCGGGTCGCGCGGGTCGTGTTCGCCGATGCCCTGGCGCTGTTCCACGGCGAGAAGATCCGCGACATCGTGACCCGTCCCGCGGCGGTCAACACCGAGCTGGCGCTCGGTCCGTCACGCGAGGACGCCGAGGGCCGGCTGTTCGCGGATCTGGATCCGGAGACCCGACGCTGGGCGGCCGAGCGCATGACGCTGCATCCACAAGCTGTGTTCCATCAGCCCGTCGTGCTGGAACGCTTCTGGGATCAGGACTGGAACGCCTCGGTGCTGTACTGCTCGCGAGCACCGAATCCGGGCCGCGCCCATATCGAACGCTGCGCCGAGCGCATCAAGGGCCGCTGGCACGAGATCGACACCGGCCACTATCCGATGCTCAGCACCCCCGACGAGTTGACCCGTTTCATCGTCGACGGCTGAGTCGACGACTGAGTCGACACCACCACCCGGGTCACGAAGCTATTCGTCCGCGCCCCGGGTCTTGCGCCAGAGCAGGACCAGGGGCATTGCCGCGACGCAGGTCAGTCCGTACATCAAGAAGGCGTTGTTGAAGGCGATCATCTGCGATTGGCGGCCGATCTCTCCGCTCAGCGCCTTCAATCCGCGCACGCTGTCGGTGCTCCAGGCACCGGTCAGGCCGTCGTATCCCCACAGCTCATTGAAGGGACTGACCACCTCGACCATGTCGGCATAGTTCATCTGGCTGGTGCGCAGCACGACCAGGAAGCTGATCGCGATGTAGGCGCTCTGACCCAGATTGCGCAGCAGGTGATAGATGGCCGCGCCGTCCGGCAACAAGCGCGGTGGCAACGACCAGAAGGTGGCGGTGGTCACCGGCACCCACAGGACGCCACTGCCAATGCCCTGCAAAAGCCCGGCCCAGGCTACCCAGGCGGGTGAGACGTTGAGGTCGATGAAGGCCAGCAAGAAACCGCTGCTGGCAATGAGGGCGAAGCCGATGATCATGCTGATCCGCGGATCCACCTTGCCCATCCGACCGGCAACGAAGAAGCCACCGATCATGCCGCAGCCACGGGTCGCCAGCAGCATGCCTATCAGGGAGTCGGGGTAACCCTTGAGATTCTGCAGCAACGGCGGCAGCAGCGTGATCGGCGTGAAGTTCAACATGCCATAGGCGCAGACCAGCATCAGCCCGACCGCATAGTTGCGATTGCGCAGCAGCTCGCGATTGAGAAACGGCTGGTCCGCCGTCGCGGTGTGCACGATGAACACGTAGGCGGCGAGCACCAGGGTGGTGCAGTAGACCAGGATCTCGGTGGACTCCAGCCAGCCGAAACGTTCGCCCCGATCCAGCACCAGCTGCATGCAGGCTATCGCCACCGACAAGCTGAGAAAGCCCGTCCA
This sequence comes from Gammaproteobacteria bacterium, assembly GCA_020444775.1. The sequence goes on along the minus strand of JAGRHX010000226.1, from coordinate 4,609 downwards.
GTCCAGACGCAGATCGTCGCGTCGACCGCCCTGGCGGATGAACATCATGACCAGGGCGAGCCCGACACCGCAGCACGGCACCAGCAGCAAGAAGATGAGGCGCCAGTTGTATTGCTCGGCGATGTAGCCGCCGAGCACCGGCGCAAGACCCATGCCCGCCACCACCGCCATGCCGAAGAAGCCCTGCGCCATCGCGCGTCTGTGATCGCTGAATGTCGCCAGCACCACGGCTTGAGCGACGGGCACGATCGGCGCACCGAACATGCCCTGCAGCACCCGGTACAGCAGCATCGGCGCCAGCGATTGCGCGGTCGCGCATAGAAACGAGGCCACCGCGAAACCGGCCACGCTGGCCAGCAGCAGATTGCGCTGACCCAGCTTGGCCGTCAGCCAGCCAGTCATGGGCGTGACGATGGCCGTGCCGACCACATTCAGCGTGACCACCCAGGCGATCTGATCCGGGCTGGCAGACAGCGACCCGCGCAACTGCGGCAGCGCCACATTGACCACGGTGGCGGTCATGGCGTAGAGCATGGTGCACACGGACACGGTCAGCAGGACCAGGTACGGGCTCGGTGCGGGGACGACTTGCGGGCTGGGGACGCTCTGGCTCACGGAAAGGGCTTGGGCTCCGAGGACATGACCGACGATCGCATAGACGGCAGATAATGAGTGCCTAGGCAATTGTAATCTTGCTAATGGTTGCCTAGCTAACTAAAATGAGTGCATGGAGGAAGAACCCCCCGACCGAAACTTCGGCTTGATCCTGCACGACGTGGCGCGCTTGCTGCGCACCAACTTCGATCGCCGCGTGCGCGACCTCGGGCTGACCCGCTCGCAGTGGTGGGTGCTGACGCACCTCTATCACCAGGACGGGCTCACCCAGACCGAGCTGTCCGAGCTGATGGAGATAGAGCGGCCGAGTCTCGGGCGTCTGCTCGATCGGCTCGAGGCCAAGAACTGGATCCGGCGTGACAACGATCCGAATGATCGTCGCGTCAACCGGGTCTATCTGACGCTCGACGTCAAACCCATGGTTCGGCAGATGCGCCAGCATGCCTCGGCCGTACGCCACCAGGCGCTGGCAGGGCTTGGTGAAGATCGGCGCGAACAGCTCATCGACACGCTGTTGCTGATCAAGCAGAACCTGCAGGAGACAGACGCCGTGAAGCTAGTCGATCAGATGCCGGTGGCCAGGCGCGCGCGGCGATGAACGCATTCACGCTGGCGTCCGGCAACGCACGAGGCTGGCTCGGGTGCCCCGGCCGCATGGCCGGTGCCGTGCTCGGCCGCCTGGTGCTGCTCATCGCCGTGCCGCTGGTGGCTATTGCGCTCGGGCTGTACTTCTACAGCACCGGCGGCCGCTATATCAGCACCGAGAACGCCTATGTGCGGGCTGACATCATCGCGATCAGTGCCGACATCGATGGCCGGGTCACATCTGTCAGTGTCACCGACAATCAACGGGTCACGCGTGGCAGTGAATTGTTCCGCCTCGATGCTGAGCCGTTGCGCGCGCTGGTCGGTGAGGCGCAGGCCCAGCTACAGCTCGCACGCGTATCGATCGACACGATGCGCGCCGAATACTATGAGGCCATTGCCGCGATCAAGACCGCCAGGCAGCAGGTTGCCTATCTGCAGCGACGGCTGGATCGGCAGGCGAAGCTGATCAAGCGCGGCGTCGTCACCGATGAGGCGCATGATCAGGCCGTTCATGAACTGAGGGTGGCCACACAGCAGGTGGCCACGCTGGATCAGCATGCACGCCGCACGCTGACCAATCTTGGCGGCGACATCAATATCGCCTATGAGGCGCACCCGGCCTATCAGGCGGCGCAGCATCGGCTCGAGCTCGCGCAGACTCGCGAACGGCAAACCATCGTCGTCGCGCCATCGGACGGCATTGTCAGCAATATGCGCCTGCAGGCCGGCGAGTTCGTTCAGAAGGGGCAGGCGATCTTCAGTCTGGTGAACGACGCGGACCTGTGGGTCGAGGCCAACCTCAAAGAGACCCAGCTTACCCATGTCGTCGACGGTCAGCGCGCCACGTTGAGCGTTGACGCCTATCCGGGCGTTCAGTGGCAGGCGGTGGTGGCGAACATCGCCCCCAGCACCGGCGCCGAGTTCTCGGTGTTGCCGCCGCAAAATGCCACAGGCAACTGGGTCAAGGTGGTGCAACGTGTGCCCGTGCGTCTGCGCATCGAACCGCAGCAGGAGGCGCCCAAGTTGCGCGTTGGCATGACCGTGACCGCGACCATCGATACCCAACGCGAGCGCGGCTGGCCGATACCGTTCGGCAACGAGCCCGACCGCCCGTTGGTTCGCTCGGCATCGGACTCCTGAAGTGAACTGTACGCGAGCGCTGTCGACGCCCCCGATGGGATCTTCGCGTTGGATGAAACCCTCCATCGGAGGCTGGATCCGGCGATCATTGCCAGGATCATGGAGCGAAATCAGGTAAGCGCGGAAGATTTCGTACTCTTTGATGATCTTGCCGAAAACGTGCATGCCGCGGTTCAGGCGGGCCTGCATGGCGTCGTGGTTCAGTCCCCGGCGGACGCCATGCAGGCATTCAATGTCATGGGTATTTCAAAGCATTGAATGTCGTTGACGCCCCAGTGTGTTCGTAGCCTGCATGCGCCTAGCGAGGGTGCACTTCTATGCCTACTGCAAACGACGTGACATTCATGGCGATGGCTGACTTGTCTCCCTACCTGGGACTTCCGCAGAACCGGCCGCCTGGCATGCGGCCAGGGTTCGAATCTCCCTGACCATCGCCGCGCGACCGATCATGTCATCGCCGCGCGGTGCAACGGCGCGCGATCCAGTGATCGATCGAGATGGCGCCCGGGCCCTGGCTCACCAGGTAGAGCAAGATCGCCGCCCAGGTGCCGTGGGTTGCATAGGCGCCCGGGTAGACGAAGATCTGGATGACCATCGTCATGCCGAGCAGGCCCAGCGCCGACAGTCGTGTGCCAAGGCCGATGAGCAGCAGCAGTGGAAGCAGGTGCTCGGCCAAGGCGGCCATCGGGGCAGCGATCGCCGGTGCGATGAAGGGTAGTTTGTATTCATCCTCGAACAGCGCCAGCGCGGAGTCCGACAGATGCGGCCAGCCAAGCATGAACTCTCCGGTGACAATGTTCAGCGCAAAGTCGCTCACCTTGGTTTGCCCGGAGTTCCAAAACACGGCGGCAATCGAGAAGCGGGCGAGTAGCGCAACCCCTGAATGAGGAATTCGCCCGAACCAGCGGATCGCCCAGCCGATCAGGCCTGCAATGCCGGAGGACGCAGGCAGTGCGGTGCTCGATGATGCTGTGCGCTGCGATGCGGCGGAAGCAGTGCTCATGGAAGTCTCCTCAGATTGACTCGTTCGAAATGGGGTCGTGTAGCGCCACAAGCGCGCCATGGCGCAGCAGCAGCGACAGTGCCGCGCCGAGATCGAAGCCGAATTGACGTTCCCAGGCGTCGGCTGCCGCCGCGCCGAACGCATGACCGGCTGATGTCAGGGCGACAAAGTGCGTCGTTCCAGGGTTTACGGGCAGCACCAGGACATCGAGCCCGTCACGCAGTACGAGCGCCTGCTCGGCGTCATCGACAGATACAGGCATGACCGTGTCTTCGGTCTGGTGTGCAGCCCACAGTGAGGCCACGGCATATATTGATTCGATCCGCCGCATCGACGGCTGCCAGATCAGGCGCAGGCCGGCAAGCCGCTCAGGATCAAGTAGCGCACCAGCCAGAGCGGCATCCGCGATCGGCGGGGCATCAGCAGCGTGCGATGCCTGCAGCCGCGCAAACTCGAGCCGCGCCATGTCCGACAGATACGGCACGGCCCGGGCCGGCTCGAAGCCCCCGACGAACGCGGCAAACTCATCACCGTAGTGCGCCAGGATGCGCGTGCGCGGAGGATGCTGTCGTATGAACACGCTGGCCATCGCGCGGAAGAACTCCTCGCCCACGAGTTGCTGAACCACCGGATAGGTGTCGGCCAGCGCATCGATCAGAGAGCTGATGACGTTGTTGCGGTACACATCGAGACGCCGGGCCGGGTCAGACCCGTTCCAGGTGCGCAGCCCCGCAGGGCCTGCCTGCGTGGGATCCAGCAGCGCGGCTGCGAACTCCGTCTGTATGGTGTTCGCTGGGGGGAATTCTGCGCTCATGCACATCTCGCACGGGCAACGGACTGGTGCGCGACGTTGGTGAGACACATCCGATCCTGAGCGCGCTTGGACTCCGTCACCAGAGTGGCGAGCGATGGCAGATCATTGTCGCGCTCGAGCAATGTCGGCACCTGACCGAGACGGTCAATCGCGCTGCCGTACAGGCCCCAGACGACCTCGGCGACCGCATCACCGTGGCTGTCGATCAGCAGCGGAGCGCCTACCGCATCCGTGTCCCGCGCAAAGCCTGCCAGATGGATCTCGCCAGTGGCGTCCAAGGGCAACGCGTTCAGGTAGGCCGCCGCGTCGCGGCCATGGTTGGTGCAGGAGACATGGACATTGGTCAGGTCGAGCAGCAGGCCGCATCCGGTGCGCCGGAGCACCTCGCTGATGAAGGCGGTCTCGTCCATCGTCGATCGCTCGAACTCGACATAGGTGGACGGGTTCTC